>JBARBI010000209.1:0-23894 GCA_049792875.1 Candidatus Sulfotelmatobacter sp. | reverse complement strand
GGGTTCATCGTAACCAGCGGCACCAGTTCGTCGACACTTCTCCCGGTGACCTATAGTTGCTCGGGTCTTCCGAGCCAATCCACCTGCAACTTCAGCCCGAGCAACGTGTCGAGTGCAACGTCAGTTTCATTCACCGTGTTCACTACCCCTCCCACCACGTCTCGGCTCCGCTCCGGCGGCAATACGCGGATCTTCTATGCGGCGCTGTTGCCGGGGTTGTTTGGGATCATGTTTACGGTTGGTTCTCGCCGGCGCTCTCTCGGTGGCATGCGCCTGCTGGGGCTGATCGTGGTTCTGGGATTCTCGACGCTCTGGCTGGGGTCCTGCGGCAACAGCAGCAGCGCTACAAACCCGGGCACGCCAAAAGGCACGAGTACAGTCACCGTCAACGCTACGACCGGAGGGTCTGCACCGATCACGGCTTCGCCAGTTCTGTCGTTTACTCTTACCGTGAACTAGGCACCGCGGCATGGAATGATGCGAAGGCGCTCCGATCGCGGGGCGCCTTTTCTTTCCCTGAAACCCGATTGGCGGCCTTGCTTCGGGCAGTAGATGGGTGACAATTCCTCCCCGCCACCGTCTCAACAGATGTACCCGCGCCAACCCTGAGCGCCTTCTGCGGGGAGGAGATGTGGTGAGGTCTGCTCCTCCATTCGGTGCAATCGGCGCAGGTTGAATTTGTTCAAGACAGCGGGCGTTGTGGCAGATTAGTCTGCTTCCAACTCATTGGGGAGGCTCTATGAAAAATGTTCTGTGTTCCATCCTGGTTGTGATTGCGAGCTTTGCGCTGTTGGCCGCCACTTCCGACGAACCAAAGCCCAAGCCGCAATACGACGCGAAAGGCCAACTGGTGCGGCCGGCGGACTACCGCGAGTGGATGTTTCTCTCCGCCGGATTTGGCATGAACTACAGTCCCGGACCTGACAGCCATGAGATGTTCACCAACGTATTTGTGCAGCGCTGGTCCTACAACGAATTTGTGAACTCGGGGAAGTGGCCCGAGCAGACCATGTTTGTGATCGACGAACGGGACGCAGCGAGCCGCAGTTCCATCAACCAGAAAGGTCACTACCAGACCGATCTGCAGGGACTGGCCGTCGAGGTAAAGGATTCGGCGCGCAATCCTGAAAGATGGGCCTACTACGCCTTCAGCGCCGAGGGCAAGACAGCCGAAGCTATGCCCAAGGGCAACGGCTGCTGGTCCTGCCACGACGCCCACGCCGCGGTAGAACACACATTTGTGCAGTTCTATCCCACACTGAAGGTCGTCGCGAAAAAGTACGGCACCTACAACGAGTCGCGCGAGCAAGTGACGGACGTGAAGTGAACGAGTTCTCGAGGATGCAGCCCTGCCGGGTGCCCCATTTTTCGCGTTCTTGGCGAAAAGTGGGGATTTTTTGTTACCGGTGAGACAGCCGACTTCTCGCAGAAAGCGCGAGAAATGGGGCACCCAGACTTTCTGTCGGTGAAATCAAAAACCTTAAGCTCACAATCCCTGCCCTGTCTCTCCCAGGAACGGAGAGACAAGAACGGAGCACCCCGTCTTCGTTTTGCTTCTCCTCCTTCCATCTGCGAAACTGAGCACTGATCTTCACCACTGAGAACTGAGAACCGGGAAACTCAGAACTACGCCATGGGCCGAATCCACGTGCTTTCCGAAACTGTTGCCAACCAGATCGCCGCCGGCGAGGTGGTGGAGCGGCCTGCTTCCGTGGTCAAGGAGATGCTAGAGAACGCGCTCGACGCCGGGGCAACGCGGATCAAGATCAGTGTGGAAGCGGGCGGGAAGAAACTCATCCAGATCACCGACAACGGATGCGGCATGGTGCGCGACGACGCCATGCTGGCCTTCGAGCGCCACGCGACGTCGAAGATCAAGAACGCCGAAGACCTGTTGAGCGTGGCCACGCTGGGATTTCGCGGAGAGGCGCTTCCCTCAATTGCGTCGGTATCGCGCCTGCGGCTGGAGACGCGTGCGGCGGAAGAAGAGGTGGGAACGGTCGTCGAGATTAACGGAGGGAAGATTGCGCGGGTGGAAGAGGCAGGCCTGCCAATGGGAACTTCGATTACCGTCCGCGACCTCTTCTTCAATACTCCGGCACGCAAGAAATTTCTGAAGGCCGAGTCCACCGAGTTGTCGCATATCGCGTCGCTGGTCACACACTATGCGCTGGCCCATCCGGAGAAGCATTTCGAGTTGCATTCGGCGGCGAACGCCATGCTGGTGGCCCCCCCGGTGGCTGGGTACAGCGAGCGCGTCTACCAGGTATTTGGTAAGGAGACGCTGGATCAGCTGATTCCGGTGGCCTCGCGGCAGGCGCTGGAGCGCGTGGGATTGCCCCAACCCCCGCCGTGGCGGCGCAGAGAAACAGAGGAGGAGGGACAAGGGGCCGAGCCCAAAGATCCAGGGGAGATGCGAATTCATGGCTTCGTCTCTAAACCCGAGATTCAGAAGCTGAACCGTAATTCGATTTTTGTCTTCGTGAACGGGCGTCTCATACGCGACCGCCTGGTGCAGCATGCGCTGACCGAGGCCTATCGAAACATCATTCCACCCACGGTTCATCCTGTCGTGCTGTTGTTTCTCGAGATGCCAGCGGCGGAAGTGGATGTGAATGTGCATCCGTCAAAGACGGAAGTCCGCTTCCGCCAGCAGAGCGTGATGCATGACTTTGTGCGCGACTCAGCGCGTGCGGCGCTGATGAAGGCTCGTCCGGTGCCGCAGTTCATGACCGAGATCCGGGCGCACGCTACCGCCAGTCAATCGCTGACGCCGGGTGCACTCACGCCCGGCGCGCCCACGTGGGATTCGGCGTCCAGCGCCGTTTTTGTGGGGGATACGCAAAATTCCCCACGTCGCGCACAGGACGCGAGACATGGGGCACCCGATGACTCTGGGTTCCCCGGAAGATTCACGTTGCAGGCGCCCATGCCTCCGCCGGTTTCCTCGCGATTTCAGTTTGAGGGCGGAATCGCGGTGGAGGCGAATGCCGCGGTCTCCCTGGCACGGGGAATCGAGGCGATTCCGGATAACGGTTGCGCTCCCGCTCTCGATGTCAGCGAAGAGGAGCCCACCCTGTCGTCCCTGGGCACGCTCCGGCCGCTGGGGCAGATTCGTAATTCCTTCATCCTGGCGGTGAGCGAAGATGGCCTGTGGATTGTCGACCAGCACGTTGCCCATGAGCGCGTGTTGTTTGAACGCGTGCTGATGCAGCGAGCGGCGCAGAAAGTGGAAAGCCAGCGCCTGCTGATGCCGATCGTGCTGGAGCTATCTCCCGCGCAGCAGGCGGCATTTACCGAGATTTCTGACGAACTGCAACACAACGGATTTGAAGCCGAGCCGTTCGGCGCGCGCAGCGTGGCCGTGAAGGTTGCTCCCGCGGGAGTGGAGGCGGCAGCAGTCGAGCATATGCTGCACGAATTGCTCGACCAGTTTTCACGCCAGGAGCAGTCCCTGAATCTGGAAAAGATTCGTGCCCGCATCGCCGCTTCGATCGCCTGCCACGCCGCCATCAAGGTGAACATGCCGCTGGAGCAGAACAAAATGGAATGGCTGCTGGCGGAACTGGCCAAGACCGACCACCCCATGTCTTGTCCGCACGGCAGGCCGGTGGTTCTGAGGTATTCTGTGAAAGACATTCAGAAGGCGTTTAAGAGAATCTAGCTCTGGGCTCTTCGCTTTGAGCAAAGCGGAGCGAGCGGTTACCCAGAGCTGACGGCTGATAGCTGACAGCTGCTTTATGACTGACCAGGAACTGCAGCAACTGCGGCGCGAGAAATGGCGGCTGGATGGCAAGCCCATTCGGACGATCGAGCAGGCGCGCGCGTTTCTGGAGGAAGTCGGCTTCTGCCTGATGTATCCCAAGCGCCCGGCGCTGCTGGTGCCGACATTCATTGGCGCGTTTGCAGGGTCGGAAGATCGGTTGCCGGGATGGCAGCATGCCTTTAAGGATCCGCGGGCGACCGAGGCGACCGAACTGATGGTACGACTGCTGCGCGAGCAGGCCGCGTTTGAAGCCAACTTGTTCGAAGAGAACAACGGTTTTCTGGTGGCGGCGTCGGTGTTTCCTTACTTTTATGCGCTGATGGGAGAACGCAATCCCAGGCAGGCGCCGAAGGCGGGGTCGCGGTCCCCCTATTCCGCGCTGGCCTGCGACGCGTTCGAGCTGATCACCCGCGACGGGCCCATCTCAAAGCAGAAGATGCAGGACGTGCTGGGTGGGAGCGTGTCGCTCGCGGCGCTTGACGGCGCGCTGGGCGAGTTGTGGTCGAAGCTACGCATCACGCGCGTGGATTACAAAGCCAGCGAGGGCTCCGTCTGGGATGTGCTCTACCGCTGGGCGCCCGATGCGGTGAAGGAGGGTGTCGGATTGTCGGTCCAGGAGGCGCTCACCGCGTTGCTGTCGAAATATCTGGACTGCGTGATCGCGATCGAACAGGCGGACCTCGAGATCTTCTTCGGAAACTTCGTCGCCCGGTCGAAGGTGAAGGACGCGGTCAACGCGTTGCTGGCCGCGCGCGAACTGAGCTTCGTGCATGTGAGCGGACGATCCATGCTGCAGATCACGCCGGAGAAGATCGTGGTGGCGCCCGCCGCCGCCGTACCACGAATCTCTAGACGCCAGTAATCCACTCGTGCCAGGCGCTTCCAATCCCAATCTCTATCGCGGGCGGCTTGCGCCTTCGCCCACCGGGCTACTGCACCTGGGGCATGCGCACACCTTCTGGACTGCGGCGCGGCGCGCGGCCGAGCATCATGGAGAGTTGATCCTCCGCAACGAAGATTTGGATTCGCAGCGCTGTCGTCCTGAGTTCGCTCAGGCCATGCTGGAGGATTTGCACTGGCTAGGGATCGAATGGGTCGAAGGGCCGGACTGCGGCGGGCCGGTGGGCCCTTATACGCAGAGTGAACGGCGAGGGCATTATCTGGAGGCGTGGAGGAAGCTGCGCGATGCGGGGATGATTTATCCGTGCACTTGCTCGCGGAAGGATGTGGCGCAGGCGGCGGGAGCGCCGAATGATAGCGACGATGAGCCGGTTTATCCGGGGACTTGCAGGCCGGCTGCTTCCGCGCACTCCACGTGTGGCGACGGCCGCCTCGGCCGTCTCGCGACGGCGAAGTCGAGCTACCCCGCCTCCGGTCCCGCTGGAGTCAATTGGCGCTTCAGCGTTCCCGCCGGAAAGGAAATGTGCTTTACGGACCTCCATCTGGGGGAGCAACGAATGATCGCCGGGAGGGATTTCGGAGACTTTATTGTATGGAGGCGCGACGATGTTCCGGCTTACCAGCTGGCGGTTGTGGTGGACGATGCCGCCATGGGAATCACCGAGGTGGTGCGCGGCGCCGATTTGCTGAAGTCAACCGCGCGCCAGATGCTTCTGTTTCGGGCGCTTGGTCTCGCGGCGCCGAACTATTATCACTGCGATTTGGTGCGGGACGCGTCTGGCATACGATTGGCGAAGCGGCACGATTCGTTGAGCATTCGGAAGCTGCGGGAATTGGGATGGACCCCGCAAGCAGTGCGGGCAGGCACCGCCTGCCCGCGATAATTGACTCCCTACAGCGAACGCAGGAAGTTCAGCAGGTCTTGCTGGTCTTGCACCGGAAGCCGCTTGAAGTTGTCGATCACTGCGTTCGCTTCTGAGTCCGGGAATTGCCCATTTCCCTGGCTGGAATGAGCGGTGATCGCCTTGACCAGGTCTGCGGTTCGCCCATCGTGAAGAAAGAAAATACGCTGGCCGAGTCCCCACAGGGGAGCGGTGCGGAATTCGTCACCGGCCGCCGCACCCTGGCTCACATTGTCGGCGAGTTTGGGTCCCATGTGATGAAGCATGAGATCCGAAAAGAGGTTGACTGGAATGTTGCTGAGGGCTGCAACCGACGACAGTCCCGTGGTGAATGAGGCGGTATGGCACAGCGCGCAGCCGGTCTGGGTAAAGACTTGCAGTCCGTGCGCGGTGGATGGCGTGGGCGGCGCCGGTTTGGGCTGATCGAGGAACCGCATGAAAGTGGCAAATCGGATGATGTCACTGGGAAGTGCGGTCCCATTCTCGTCAAAGTTGGTTAGGTCTTCGGGAGTGCCGTTGAACAGGCAGCCCGGAGTCTCGTCACGTTCGTTGGGGAACAGTTCGTTGGTTACGCCCATCTCCACGTTGTAGGCCTCGCCAGCAAACACTTCCAGCGATTTGTTCTGCGCTTTCCAGCCAAATCGGGTGATGGTACCGTCGTTCCCGCTGGTATTGGGAAAGCCACTGATGCTCGCGTGGAAGTCCCTAAAGTTGGGATGGCCGCCAATTCCCAGGGTTCGTTTGGTACTGCGGTTCGCGCTCACGTTGCCCAGGAGCGCAGACTCGGGAATGGATTCGATCAAACCGGCTCCAAACACTGGAGTCGGAATGCGAAAAATCAAATTGCCATTGTTCGCGGCGCCCTGAAAATCGGGTTGCGAAAGATTGCAGCCCTTCGCGTCGCCGCGGCCGGAAATCGTGAACAGATCATGAACCCCGCCGTCGGGAGTGCGCAGATCAGACTGATATGGAAACCGCGCCTCGCGCACCGGACCGTTGGTGGTGATGAAAAACGGGATGAGATTGGCGGCGCCTTGATCGTTGGCGGCGGTTATCTGGGGGTTCGTGGACGGACTCGTCCCTCCAATCGCAGGTTGCGAGTGGCACTGGCCGCAAGCCTCGCCGTTGAACCTCGGCCCAAGCCCGGGGCCGGTGTTGGCCACCGTACCTTTCACCGATTCGAACTGGTTGAAGTCCGCCACTCCGGCGAGGAAGAAGGCTTTTTGGTTGTCGGTCAAACCAGAAATTGGACGGCCCGCCCCTGGCGGCCCGCCGCGTACGCCGGGATCGGTCGCCACGGTCTGAGCCTCGACCGGTCGGGTTACGATCAGGGAGACCCATAGAAGCAGCAGGAAGAATCCGAATTGGCCGGTTGAGATGCGCTTCGATGAGCAGATGGTATTCGCGTTCCACGACATGACTTCTCCTTCGGGACCTCGGTCGGTCGTATTTTGGAGGCGTTCACCGGCCTCCGCGGCTGAGTCGAGAAGTGACGTGGTAGTGCGCGCATTCTGTTCCGTTTACAAAAATCAGGCTAGGTATCGAAAGGACGGGTAGGGGCAGTCACAAGGCTTAGGTCTCCCTGTGTCCATGTGGACGAGGGTTCCTGGAGGAGGTTGCCAGGCGCAGCGGGCCGGCGGGCAACTTTGAAACCGACCGATGGACGCGTGTTGGCCCGCGTCAGGATTTCCCGACGTGTACAATCTGGAACTTGAATGAATGACCATTCGGCCGACAAACCGGCTCCGCGAAAACTGACGATTGCCATCGATGGGCCGGCGGGGGCGGGCAAGAGCACGGTTGCCTCGCGCCTGGCGCGAAAGCTCGGGTACGTAAATCTGGAGAGCGGAGCGATGTATCGGGCCCTGGCGCTGAAGGCGATTGAGAAAGACACTTCGTTTGACGACGAAGCGGCTCTGGTGAAACTGGCGCAGAAGGCCCGGATTCAGCTCGAGCCAACGGTTGGCGGAAACCGCACGCTGCTGGACGGCCGCGATGTGTCCTCCCGCATCCGCGAGCGCGATGTGTCGGAGGCAGCTTCGCGCGTGTCGGTGCACCCCAAGGTCAGGGAATGGATGGTTGCAAGACAGCGCGAAATGGGCACGGGCGGGGGCGTAGTGATGGAAGGGCGCGACATTGGGACGCAAGTCTTTCCCGGAGCGGACTTAAAGATTTTTCTCGATGCCGACCCGGTCGTGCGCGAGCAGCGGCGCATGATGCAGCAGAAAATCAAGGGCGACGTGGCCGCGAGCGTGGCCGCCGAACTGCGGGAACGCGACCAGCGCGATCGCACTCGGGCGGCGTCCCCGCTGGTGGCGGCCGCGGATGCCGTGGTGATCAACTCGACCGCGTTGAGTGAAGATGAGGTGCTGGTGCAGGTGGAAGGACTGGTGAGCCAGAAGCTGGCGCACTGACGGCAGCATATCTTGCGCCGCTTGGCTTCGCCTTGGCGGGACAGCCGAGGCGGCTGTCGCCACATGAGCACTGCCGGAACAGCCGAGGTGACTGTCCCTACATGAGCAATTTTGACCCAGGCAATTCTAGTTCTCGGTTGGTTCCACTTTTACTTTAGGGGCGGGCAGGGCCTTTCCTGCTTTGGCCGGAGCCGGTGGCTCTGGCGGTTTCGGTGGCAGCGAACTGGCCTTGCGAATCTCGATGCCATCGTGTTCGTTGTTGAGCACGATGTGGGACGAGGCGCTGCCCACGCTGCCGCTGGCCTTGGCCTCGTGTTCGTCGTTGTTCACCTTGAGCTCGGCGAAGTCTGACTGAATCTCGCCATCGCGGGTGCGTGCATCCAGGCGGAACCCGGCCTTGTCGGGCAAGCTCAGCTGGATAGAACCATTGCGATTGTCGATCTGGACGTTGCCCACCGTGTGCATGCCTACTTCGACGCCGCCATTGTCATTCTGCAGGCGGACGTCGCCCGAGACTTCTTCGAGCCGTATGTTCTTCGACCGGGTCGTCAGGTGCACCGGGCCCGTGATCTGCTCGGCGTGCAGTTCGTCGGAGTCGAGGTCGAGGGAACCCTCGATACGCGACAACTCCATGTCGGTACGCGAGGACTTGAAGGTCACCGTCTTCGTGATGCGCGCGAGCTTTACGCTCTCCTGAAATTCACCATCGAGTTGTACGGCGCCTTTAACGTCGGCCACCGAGACTTCGTTGACCCGGCCTTCGACGTGTACGTCACCCGTGATCTGCTCGATTCTCACCGAGCCTTTTTCTTGGCTCACTTTTACGTTGCCGGTCACGTCTTCGACTGTCGTGTCGGAATGCTGGGTTGCGATGTCAACGCTGCTGTCGCGGCCGACCAGGTTCACGTCGCCTCGGCGGGAAGTAATGGAGACCTGCGCTTTGCGCGGCAGGGAAACATCGAGATCGGTTTCCACCGGGTGATCTCCCGCTGCCTCGGCCTTGGCATCGAGTGTTACCAGGCCACCAATCACAGTGATCGTGGGCTTGGTTTCGTTGTTGTACTTGTCGGCGTCGTTCTGATTCTCGGCGCCCACGCGCTTGCGGACGACGACGGTGATCTTGTTGTCGTCGGAAGCGTGGACGCTGATTGCGCCGTGCGTATCGATAATCTTGAGGCTGGCTGCGGCAGGAAAGTCCTGCTCCAGATGATCGTTAAAGTTGTAGCTTTGGCCGAAGATATCTGTGAAGTCGCTGTCGTCGATGTTGATATGATCACTCAATCCCGACCAGTTCACGCGTTCCAGTTGGGTTGCGATCAGACCAAACACCACGATCATGACGACGAGGAAAACGCCTCCTGCGCCAATCCCGGCGGCGCGCGAACCTTCGCGCTGCGCGCGCTGATGCTCGATCAGTTTGATCACGCCCCAGAAAATCAATAGCACCGGCCAGTAGTTGGCGAACAAGTGCGCCAACCGGCCCATGGACAGCACGTGCATCGTGCCCAGCAGGCAGACGGTGCCAAGAACGATCAGGACGAACGGCCCGGCAAACGAGCGGCGCGGCCGTGGCGGCAGAGGAGGAACCGGCGAGAATGCTGGAGTTGTGACCGGGTTAGACATTTTTCACCTCGCCAGAAGAGGGCGGCTCCGTGCTCTGTACTGCACTCTGCACTCCGGGAGGCGGCGAAGGATTGGGCGGGAAGCCTGTCGACGCAGGAGGCAGCGGGCCGATGTGTCCTTCCGAAGAAGCATTGCTCTGGATCAATTTGACCACTCCAATGACCAGCAGAATCGCTGGCCAGGTTCTGCCAAAGTTCACGCGGGAAACGTTTTCCAGCAGGAAGAGCACGCCCAGGGTCACCAGAATTGCCGGCCCCATGAGTTTTCTCGTGCGGCAACGCTCGCACATGCAGGCGCCGCTTCCGCCGATCAGGCCCCAGTGCCTGGCAAAGAGCCAGACGCCCAAAAAAATCAGAATCAGCGGCCAGAAACGATCCAGGCCGAACTCAAAAAGTCCGGCCGTGTGCAGCAGGAAAAGCACGCCCAGACCGATCAGAACCGCAGCTCCGGCCGGAACCTTGGTGCCTTCGAATTTCTCTCCGGCGCCGAACGCCTGTGCCAATCCGAACGGATCGGGGGCCGGCTCTCCCGTCTGGATCGCCTTCGCGGTGCGAACCGCGTCAATGATCTGGTAGACGTAGAAAAATCCCATCGAGATGCCGAGGACTGTGATCACGTACCAGGGCAAGTTGGAGCTAACCCCTAGGATCATGAGCACCATGATGACCAGGTGCGAGAGTCCCTTGGCGTATTGACCGGTATAGACCGCTCCCACTCCGATCGGGAAGAACCCGGCGAGGATGCCCGCAACCGCGGGATTCGGACCGGAAGCCGGCCCGGGTTGAACCTTCACTCCAAGGCCCTGATCCATGAATTGCTGATATCCGGTTTGTGGCTGCGCCGGCGGTGGAACAAATCCCGGAGCCGAAGCTGCCCCATCCATGCGTGCGGCCAGGCACGCCTCGCAGTAGATCACTCCGCGCACGTCGCGGGTGCATTGGTTGCAAAGTGGCTTGCCGCACGTGCGGCAAAAGGCCACTGCAGCAGTGTCGCTGTGTGTGGCGCAGTTCATACGAACCTCCTGTACGTGGTCACCGACACTACAGGCAGATCGCGAAGAGAGGACCCTAGAGGAGCGCTGGCCAGGATGAGATGGTTGTCCGTCTGGCTGTAGTTGCGCTCCTGTTTCTGCTCGGGCTGTTGTGTTGTGTCGTTCTTGTTGTCTTTCTTTTTCGCCGGTCCGGGTTCGGCGGGCGCGAGGTTGCGCTTGACTTCGCGAATGCGCGCCTGAAATTCGTAAACGATCCGGACGTTGTCGTAGTAGCGCACGACCCGGGCTTGCGTGTTGTAGAACGTGTGCCGGATGGCAGACGGACGCAGGCTGATCTGGCGCAGGTCCGCGGGTTTGACGCCGATTACGGTCAGGCCCACCGACAGCGCAAAGAACGCCATGCCGAATGACATGGCAAAGCGCGGCTGGCGAACCGTGGCCCAGATCGGCTCCAGAAACGAGGCCTGCACGTGCTCCAGCCAGGAAACGCGCGGCTGCGCAGAGCGTACTGGAACCCGCAGGCGCTGGGAGTCAACGCCCGTTGTGGACGCCAGGATATTCGTGACCAGGCTGGCTGGAGGCTCCACCTCCGTGAGACCCTTCAGCCAGTTGCGGCCCGCCTCAGCTTCGGCGAGCAGCGGTCCACACGCCTGGCAAACCCGGGCGTGGGCGTGGAAGCGATCGAGCCCCGCCCCGGTCAGCACGCCGTCAAGGGCGTCCGAGAGCAGGAGATCGAACTCGCTGCACTGCATTCCGTTACTGGTGTGGTCTGGCATCACATCACCTGCCTATAGGTACGTTGTAGGAGCCTGGCAAGTTCCGCCCGCCCCCTATTTATTCGTGATTTCACGGTACCCTCCGGAACCTTCAAAACGGCGGCAATCTCACGGTAGTCCATATCCTGTAAGTCCCTTAGAATCACTGCTTCCCGAAGTTCTGGCGATAACTTCGACAGGGCGGCGTGGACCGTCTCGCTGACCTCCCGGCTGCGTACGTGGGCATCGGGGGGGGCGGATGGGTCCGGGATCTGCTCGCTGAGGGGTTGTACGTCCTCATGCTCGGACGCCGTCGTGTCCATCGAGTCGGTCATTCGGTCCTGCTTGGTCTTGCGGAAATGGTCGACCAGCAGGTTCCGCGTGATGGTCGTCACCCAGGTCACGAACGCTCCCTTGGTGTGGTCATAACTCGGAAGAGTGCGGTACATTTTGATGAAGACCTCCTGGGTGAGGTCTTGGGCGTCGTCGCCCGATCCGGCAAAGCGATAGCAGATGTTGTAGATACGCCGGTTATAGGTTTGCACGATTTCCTCCCAGGCGGCGGAGTCGCCGGCAATACAGCGCCGGACCAGCATCGCGACGACCTGGACGTCTTCCACTTGCTCTCCCCGGAAATCTGCTTGAACCGAGACTCTGGCTTGGGCGATCAGACCGCTGAGACGACCGCTCCAAAGCCTACCCACAAGACAGTACGTGATTGTAGGCGTTGAAGTTCGCGGCCCGTCCGTTCATCAGCTGTGAAACAGGGCATTGTAGCAGCGGGATGGTAAGGGTTGTGCGAGTTTGGACGCTGTGGCTCCGGATGTGTGGTCTTGGGGTCGCGAGGCTCGAGGTCTCCGCCCGGACAGGCCAAGCAATGCTCGACTGGCTCGAGCCGGAAGCGCCGATCGAAGAGTGCCGTTCCTGTTTTTCGCGAGGTCCGACGCGAGTCGCCAGCTTTAACGAGCCCTTAACACAAGCTTGCTACCATGGAATTGGATCGAATGCCTTTTCGGAGGTGTTTATGATTCCTCTCTCTTCCACGATTTCCAGCGGACTCACCTGGGCGAAACTTCCGAGCAATCGAGGCTATGAACTCAAGCGAAACGGCGAAATGGTCGGATCCCTGCGCCGACCCAGTTCCTGGTGCTCGAGGTTCGTCGCGGAAACTCAAAACGGGCAATGGACGTTTCGCCGCGGCGGTTGGCTGGGTGCTGGCGCTCAGATCCTGAATTCGACTTCTCAACCGCCGATCGCATCGTTCAAATCGATATGGGGCTGCGGAGGTACTCTCACCTTCGCCGATGGCCAGACGTTTCGCCTGGAATGCAAGGGCCTGTGGCGTCCGGTGTGGAGCGTGATCGGCGAAGCTGGTCAGCCGGTGGTGCGCCTGCACACACGCGAGAAAGCCGTGGAATTGCCAACTGGGGTGAATTTGCCGGAAGACCGGCTGTTACTGCTGATCATGTTCGTTTGGTATCAGGTGCTGCAGGCTCGAGAGGACGCCGCATCCGTAGCGGTGATCGCCGCGTCGTAGCTAATGTGGGGACAGCCGCCCTCGGCTGTCCGTCGAGCGCAGTTCGACAAGCCGTGCGAGTGCTAAGAGGTCGGAGTGAACCTCACGTTGATGAAGGCCTCACGCTGCAAAGGACGGTCCTGCCGTTGTGCGGGAAGATAGGAAGAGTGCCACACCACTTCCAGCGCGGCCGCCGCGAGCGCGGGGTCGGAGGTTTGCACGACCTCGGCGTCGAGGACCTTGCCCTTCTGGTCAAGAATCGCATGCACAATCACGGGGTGTACCACGCCACTGTAGCCCGGAGGCGTGGCGACGGACTCCGGAAAACGGAAGGGGCCAACCATGATCGCCCCGGGGCCGTGGGAGAGCATCTTTTTTGTGGGGATGAACTGGGCCGGATCGCTGTTAGCGTCTTGAATATCATCAAGATGAATCTGCAGCACGCTGGTTCCCCCTTCGACGATGGTCGTTTGTCGCGGGAGTGTGCGTCCGTGGAACTGGATACCCCCGCTGTAGTCGTAGACGGAATAAATTCCTGGAGCCTCGGAGTGAATCCGCAGCAAGCCAGTCTTGGGATCGATGCAGAACTCGTTCTCTTCCCAGCGGCGTCCGGGAGTTCCGGTAGCGTCCTCCATGGCGCCGGAGGCCAGGATGCAGGCGACTTCGGTGCCTTCCCATTTGGCGGTGGCCATGCGGATGAGTCCGGGAGCGAAGTTGCCCACGACTGGCCAGAAGACCGAGTTGCGCACCATCTGCAGCCGCAGCGGCATGTGCCCGCGCGGCTTGTCGTCATAGGCTGCGCCCTCGTAGAAAATTCGAAGTTGCGAATAGTCGCCTAGCCGAGCCGACCAGCGCCACGTCTGGCCGTTGAGCCACGTCTCTTCGAGCTCGCCGTATCCCTGGCTGTGAGAATCTCCTCCCGTCGAGGTGAACGAAACCTTCAGGCTAAACGGCGCCATGCCGGGCGTGTGCATTGCACTGTTCTGACGAGCGCGTTCCAGCAGGTTCAGGAGCACGGCACGCTTCTCCGGGGTATCCGGGACCACAGTAGGGCCAGTCGCGAGTTCCAGCGGGTCGTAGGGAAGTGGCGCGACTTTGGGAGTGGATTGCGAGAACAGGGAAGCTACGACAAGCAGAACGAATGGCGCTACACGTGAGGGCCGGATCGACATGACACGCACTCCAGCGGACAGGCAAAAATCCTAGACCAGGCTGGCCCGTTTTCGCAAGCGACGAGACAATTCGGTGAGGGTGACAATTGCTGGTAGAGCACCAAAAATCTTCGGGTGCCCCATTTTTGCCGCGCCCTTTGCGGCAAAAGTGGGATTTTCGAAGAGCGAAACCGAGGGGATCCAAGACTGCACTCCTACCGGCAATTCCTACGCCAGTTCGGACGAAGTGACCATCGTTTCCGTGACCCCGGTGGCGTCAATCAGATGAGCGTAGGTGGGATCGAAGTCCGGGTCGCGGTAAAGCTGATCCTCGGGGGCGATGCCCTCGGCGAAGGTGAACGCCTCCGACGCGGTGGTCACGACCAGACGTCTGTCCTGGTGGATCGTGTAACTGCAGGGCATACGGCGACGGCACCTGCAGGATACTACCCCACTTCAGAATGATGCAGGCGAAGACTCTCAATCTTGTTCCGCTACTCGCTGGTGAAATAATCCACCGTCACCGGATTCTCAAACAACGAATAGTCGCGGGTGACCACGGTGATGCCGCTGTCGGTCACGAAGTAGCGCTGTCGATCGGCCTCGGCGTCGTAGCCGATGGTGGTGCCTTCGGGAATATGGACGTCGCGGTCGAGGATCGCCTTGCGGATGCGGCAACGGCGGCCGACGCTCACATGCGAGAACAGGATGCAGTCATCCACTTCGGAGTAGGAGTTGACGCGCACGTCGGGAGAAAGAACCGAGTTCTTTACGATTCCTCCAGACACGATGCATCCGTTGGAAACGATGGAGTCGAGCGCGGTGCCGGTTCGCCCGGTTTCGGCAAAAACGAACTTCGCCGGGGGATACTGGCGCTGGTGCGTGCGAATCGGCCACGCCTCGTCATACAGGTTAAAGATGGGCGAGACCGAAACGATGTCCATGTTGGCCTCGTAGTACGCTTCCAGCGTGCCCACGTCCCGCCAGTAACGAGCTTCTTTCTTGTTCTCATCCACGAAATCGTAGGCGAAGACCCGGTAGTCTTCCACCATCTTGGGCAGAATATCTTTGCCGAAGTCATGGCTGGACTGCGGGTTTTCAGCATCTTTCAGCAGCAGCGGGATGAGCACGTCGGCGTTGAACAGATAAATGCCCATCGAAGCCGCGACCTTGGCCGGATTTATCGGTGAGCGCAGCGCCGTCGCTTTTGGCTTCTCCTCGAAACCGTTGATGCGGCCGTCCTTGTCGACATCAACGACCCCGAAGCGCGAAGTTTCCTCCGGATCGATCTGAATCGTCGCCAGCGTGATATCGGAGGCCGAGTCCTGGTGCTGCTTCATCATCTTGCCGTAGTCCATCTTGTAGATGTGGTCGCCGGAGAGAATGAGAACGTGCTTGGGTTGCTCCGAGCCGATGGAATAAATATTCTGGTAAACCGCGTCGGCCGTGCCTTGATACCACTGGTCGCTCACCCGCTGCATCGGAGGCAGGACTTCCACGAACTCGCCGACCTCCCGGCCCAGGATGTTCCAGCCTTCGCGAATATGCCGGTTGAGCGAGAGGGCCTTGTATTGAGTGAGGATGTAAACGCGGCGCAGGTCGGAGTTCAGGCAATTGGATAGCGTGATGTCGATGATGCGATAGATGCCACCAAACGTGACTGCGGGTTTGGCCCGGTCGCGAGTCAGAGGATAGAGCCGCTCGCCGGCCCCGCCTGCCAGAAGAACCCCGAGAGTATCTTTCATTACTGCCCCTCAGACTCCGCTTCTGCGCTGGTCGCCGTGACGGCATCTTGCCCGCACGGCAGGCCCGAAGACAAAACAGTGAATGGTAGCACAGGTGCGCAGGTTACTACCGCTTCGGCCACGTCAGCAAGTCCGTATAATGCTCCACTGTGCGGGTGGAGTATTGTGGCCTTGGAGGAGGATTGTCAAAACAAAACACAATCCGCGGCAAAGAACTGAGTCATCCCAGCCAGGGACTGGAGAATCCTCGTGCCGACCAGACGATTGGCATGGAGCAAGTCATCACGCGGCGCGATTTTCTGAACGCCACGTTGTTGGCCTCCGGAAGCCTGTTGCTGACTCCTGTATCGCCCGCGGACCTGCTGACAAGGAGTGCGGTCGCTGGTCCGAGGGGAGATGAGTGGACCGGATACGGCGGCGTCGGCGACTACGCAAACTCCAACGGCAACACAACCGGCGTACTCGAGGCCGGACACCAGATTCGCGACGGCCTGTTTGAGACTCTTCCCGCCAGAGTCATCGACACCGGGGAAACCTACGATTGCGTAGTCGTTGGCGGTGGCATCAGCGGTCTGGCGGCGGCATTGATTTTTCAACGACATGCGGGCGAAGCCAAGACTTGCCTGGTGCTCGATAACCATCCGATCTTCGGGGGCGAAGCCAAACGCAACGAGTTTCTGGTGGATGGACACCGGCTCATCGCGCATCAGGGGTCTGCGTTTTACCCCGTTCCTTACCCGCACAGCTTTATCGCCCGATTCTACGAGTCCATTGGCCTGAAGGCGCCGCGCCTTGAATACCAGAAGTGGGGTAGTTCCGCGCCGGAAATGCAGCTCAGCCGCACGCCATATCTGGGCGCGGCGCCGAACGGCACTTATTTCGGCGCGAAGTTCGCCGAGCCTCACGGATTGTGGCTGACGGACCCCTGGGGCAAGCAACTCGAGAGCGCTCCGATTTCGCCAAAGGCACGCGCGGAGTTGTCGAAGTTTCAGTCCGCGAGCGACTCGGACGCCCATGCGCCCCAGTTTCCCGGCGATTCCATTTCGCGGCGGCTCGACACCATTACGCTCGAGGACTACATGATCGAGCGCCATGGCATCAGCCGAGAGACAATCCGGACATTTCTGTCGCCGGGAGAGGGTGGCGGATACGGGCTCGGTCCCGATGCGCTCTCCGGCTACACCGCCTACGCGGCGGACATGCTCCATCCCCTCGACATCAGCGATGAGACCGGTACGCAGATGTTTCCTGACGGCAACGGGGGACTGGCGCGGTTGATGACCAAAACGCTAATTCCCGAATCCATCGCGGGCGAGCACACGTTAGAAGATGTGTCCCGGAACGCCGTGAACTTTGCGGCGCTGGACCGCGCGGCAGCAAACGCACGCATCCGCCTGGATTCGACTGCTGTCTGGGTGAAGCACGACGGCGATCCGGCAAAGTCCGAGTTCGTCACGGTTGCCTACACCCGGGGCGGCAAGACATATCGGGTGCGCGCACGAACAGTGGTGATGGCCGGAGGAAGCTGGACCACCCGGCACATCGTGCGCGACCTTCCGGCGGATCGTGCAGCGGCTTACAGCCAGTTCTATCGCACGCCCTGCATGATGGCCAACGTCGCAGTGCGCAACTGGCGGTTCCTCTACAAAATGGGAATCTCCGGATGCCAATGGTTTGAGGGACTGGGAAACTATATCCAGGTGCGCAAACTGGCGACCTGCGGCGCCGATTCGCCCACGATTGGGCCCGATTCGCCGACCGTTCTTACCCTGAAGGTTCTGTACACCCATCCTGGCCAGCCCACCGAACAGCAGGGGCACTTGGGGCGCGCGGAGTTAATTTCCACTCCATTTCGCGAATACGAACGGCAGATCCGCCAGCAGTTCACCGAGATGTTCGCGCGTTCCGGGTTCGATGCGGCCCGGGATATTGCTGGAATCATCCTGAACCGCTGGGGACACGCGTATCTGAGTCCGGCTCCAGGATTCTTCTTCGGGAAAGATGGACAGCCCGCACCCGGCGACGTGCTGCGTGCGGCGCCCTTCGAGAGAATCGCTTTCGCGAACACGGATCTTTCCGGAGTCGCAGACCACCGGTCTTCGATTATCGAAGCCGATCGTGCCGTAGGGCAGTTGCTGGATCAGGTGTTGGCTGAGTAGACGAGCAATCAGGGTGTCACCCTGAGCGAAGCCGCGTTTCAGGCGGAGCGAAGGATCTCGAGCGGATCCAACGCCAATGGTTACTGGTCCTTGTCGAGCTTGTTTTTTTCGTGCTTCTCTTCTTCGCGCATCTCCTCGTCGATTTTGATGCGGAGTGATTTCAAGAATTTGAGGTCCTGGTCGCTGACCTTCAATTCCGGGTTTGTGGACAGGGTGGACATCAGGGATGTCTTGTCAGCGATTTTGTCTCCCTGCTTGGTGACGCCGATGGTGGCTTCGAGAACCAGGAGGATGTCATAGCCACCGTCCTTGATGCGGGAGACAACGTCAGAGATCTGCTCGGAATCGGACAGTGACTCGTTGATAGCGTCGCCAAGCTCTTTTATCAGTTGCTTGAGTTGTTGATCCACTGGGCCCCCCTGCTGAAAACCAACTTATCACGATCCCGGCTCAGGCGCGAATCGCGCGCACGTCCAGGAATTCGCCTTCAATCGCCGTCGTACCATCGGTCGCCGTATTGTGTTCCGCCCACAAAGATTCCAGACGCGACGCCAGGGTTTCTTGCCCAGCTGCATCCAGCCTCGAAAACGCCATCTGCGTCGGCCCGAAGTAACGGCGGAAGAAATCCACGGTTCCTTTCGGCGGAAACGGGTACCTGAATTGCATTTTCTGCCGAGTGCAATTCAGTTGCGCGGATTCCCCGCCCAGCCTCTGCCGGACCGTCGACTCATCCCCCCAAAGAACGGGAGGTGGAACGCCGGCCGGGGGCGGTACCATCCCAGCCGTAATTCGAAATGTCTTGCCCACGAAGCCCTGCGGAGTCCAGTTAGCCATCGCGATCATTCCGCCCGGCTTGCAGACCCGAAGCAACTCCGCCGCCACGCGCTCGGGACGCGGGGCGAACATCGCTCCGAACATGCTCACGATCACGTCGAACGACCCGTCTGCATAAGGAAGTTCTTCCGCGTCGCCTTCTTCAAAGCGGATATCCAATTGCTCTGCGGCGGCGCGCTGCTTCGCTTGCTCGACCAGATTTGGGGCGATATCTATGCCAGTTACCCTGGCGCCAGTTTTGGCCGCGGGAATTGCGACGTTGCCCGTGCCGCAAGCCACATCCAGCACTTGCGCACCCCGTTCTAGATCGAGACGTGCTACAAAATTCTCCGCTTCCCCGGAGATGAAATTCGCAATCTGTCCGAAGTCACCGGCCATCCAGGCAGCCTTCATGCCGGACTTAATCTGCGCGAGTTCGGGTGAGATGGTGTGCATTCCGTCTGCTTGCTTAGATGCCTGCGGTGAAAGAACGGTTCTCACCCCTGCAGGTTGCGTCATTGTAGCGCCGGAGGCTGATAAAATCGAGGCCGTGAGCAAAGTTTCGGCCTTACGACAGTTGGGCGCGGTGGCACGGATTGCTGGCCAGCAGGCCGGTCGCAACCGCACGCTCAGCGCCCTGATGGGCGCGGTTGGCACTACCGCTCGTTCATTTGGCCGCGCCCTGCACCAGCTTTGGTTGGAAGTGACCGGCACCGTGTTTCTGGCCATGGCCGCCTTCGGCGGCGCCGCGGGGGTCCGCGAGTATATGAAGTACACAGCCGGGCATGCGACTGCCGGGCGAGTCGCGGTTGCGGTTTGTTTCACCGTGACGTTTGGTTGGTTCGGGCTGAGTTCGTTTTGGAAGGTGCGGAGGAAGAGCCAGCGCCCTTGAGAGTCTGCGTTTTCGATGCGCTTCGGCAAGCGCGACGGTTTCAAAGAGAGTTTGTGGAAACCCGATGACGGAAAAGCTGAAGACCCACCTGGATGCTGCTACCGAGATTGAAACCTCCTCCCACATCCCACTACATCCGCTTTATACACCCTCCGACCTCAAAGGCTCCGACTACGAAAGCGAAGTGGGTTATCCCGGTGAGTATCCTTTCACGCGCGGAGTGCAGGCCACGATGTACCGCGGCCGCCTCTGGACTATGCGTCAGTATGCGGGCATGGGCGATGCCGAGGAATCCAACAAGCGTTACAAATACCTGCTGGCGAACGGGACGACCGGCCTTTCCGTAGCGTTCGATTTGCCCACGCAGATCGGGCTGGACTCCGATCATCCACTTGCCGCCGGTGAAGTGGGCAAGGTGGGCGTGGCCATCGACTCCATCGAGGATATGCAGCGCCTCTTTGACGGCATCGAGCTCACGAAGATCTCTACTTCGATGACCATCAACGCCACTGCATCGATTCTGCTCGCTTTGTACGTGGGCGTTGCACGGCGGCAGGGCGCGGACATCCGCAAGCTGTCGGGCACGGTGCAGAACGACGTGCTCAAGGAATACATCGCGCGCGGGACATACATTTATCCGCCGCACCAGGCCATGCGCGTCATCACTGACATGTTTGCCTGGGCCAATGAGAACGTCCCGGACTGGAATACGATTTCGATTTCCGGCTACCACATGCGCGAGGCAGGATCGACCGCGGTGCAGGAAGTGGCGTTCACGCTGGGCAACGGCGTGGCCTACGTGGAAGCTGCAATCAAGGCCGGGCTGGATGTGGATCAGTTTGCGCCGCGGCTTTCGTTTTTCTTCAACGCGCACAGCAATTTCCTCGAGGAAGTGGCGAAGTTTCGCGCTGCCCGCCGCATGTGGGCGCGCATCATGCGCGAGCATTTCAAGGCCCAGAATCCCAAGTCGTGGATGCTGCGCTTTCATACCCAGACCGCAGGCTCAACGCTGACGGCACAGCAGCCGGAAAACAACATTGTGCGTACCGCCATTCAGGCGATGGCGGCCGTGCTGGGTGGCACGCAGTCGCTGCATACCAATTCTTACGACGAGGCGCTGGCTCTGCCCACCGAACAGGCGGCGCGCATCGCGCTGCGCACCCAGCAGGTAATCGCCTATGAATCGGGCGCTCCGCAGACCATCGATCCGCTGGCCGGATCCTACTACGTCGAATCGCTCACCAACGAAATTGAGAAACGCGCCGCCGAGTATCTGGGAAAGGTCGAAGTGCTCGGCGGCATGCTGAAGGCGATCGAGCGCGGCTTCGTGCAGCACGAAATTCAAAACGCAGCGTATGAATATCAGCAGGCGGTGGATCACCAAGAGGCGATCGTGGTCGGCGTAAACCGGTTCGAAGTGGAGGAAGAAAAACCGATTCCGATTCAGCGCATCGATCCCGCGCTGGAACCGAGGCAGGTGGAGCGCTTGCGCGCGCTGCGCTGGAGGCGGGACGCCGGCCCGTGCAAGGCAGCCCTGGAAGGTGTGGAAGAAGCGGCCCGGTCCGGCGCGAACCTCATGCCGCGTATCCTTGCGGCGGTCGAGGCCTCGGCGACCGTAGGTGAGATTTCCGACGCCATGCGCCGTGTGTTCGGGGAGTACAAAGAAGCGGTAGTGATCTAGAACCATGTGGGGACAGCCGCCTTCGG
Source organism: Candidatus Sulfotelmatobacter sp. (assembly GCA_049792875.1). GTDB lineage: Bacteria > Acidobacteriota > Terriglobia > Terriglobales > Acidobacteriaceae > Sulfotelmatobacter. The sequence continues at coordinate 2,560 of JBARBI010000209.1, read as the reverse complement.
CTGTCCAGCCCGGGCGAAGCCCGGCGGAGGAAGCAGCGCCCAGTCTTGTCGGCGACTAGTGCGGCTAGGCTCCTTAGATCCCACGACAAGATCCCACGACAATTTTCAAGGGGTCTACACAGTTCGCGGGCGGGGTGCCCGCGACCCACGCTTACGCTGGCTGGACTTGCATTTCCGCCACTGCCGCGTCCAAGTGAGCCAACGTTTCCTCCACGGTCAGCGAATACATTTCCCGTCCGACGCCCTCGCCTGCTTCCAGAGCCGTCTTCAGGTAGTGACCCGCAATTTCGACCGCCAGCGAATCGGTGATGGCCTTGCCGCAGCGCTTCTTGTATTCCACCCAGGCCGGATGGGGTAGTGCCACCCAGACGTTGCGGCCATCCACCAGAAATTTGATATCCACTGCGTCTGCGTGCCGCGTGGCAATGGCGACGATCATGGCCTGATACACGCAATGCACCGGCTTCTTGGTCCAGCGGTCCGTGGCGGTGAAGTTCTCAAACATCCCTAAAACTATAGCGGAGAGCTCGCGCCCGGAGCAAACCGAAACCGCCGGGGCCACGTCGTGTTTCCTTCGTGAACCTTCGTGTCCTTCGTGGTTTCCCGCTCTCCCTTCCTTGACCCCGTGCGTCGCATACTGCTAATGTCTGCCTTCTTCCAAGGGACTCTTATGAGCAACAAGATCTTGCCCTGCACCATTCTCCTTTTCTCCGTGATTCTGGCCCAAGCCGGGACTGCCAAACCTGCAGCCAAGCCCGCCAGTCCACGCTTTGAGATTTCCTTCCCCAACGAAATGAGCGCAACACCGCTCGACGGCCATGTCCTGCTATTGATCTCCAACAACGCCGAAAAAGAGCCTCGCTTTCAGATCAGTTACATGACCCCAGATTCACAGCAAGTGTTTGGCGTCGACGTCGACGGCCTTGTTCCGGGAGCGGCCGCCGTAATTGACTCTGCAACCCTGGGCTACCCCGCCGAGAGTCTGAACGACGTCCCGGCGGGCGACTACTGGGTGCAGGCTGTCTTCAACATCTACGAGACGTTTCACCTTGGCAACGGGCGCACGCTCAAACTGCCGGCCGATAAAGGCGAAGGCCAGCATTGGCAGGTGAAGCCGGGCAATTTCTACAGCAAGCCGGAAAAGATGCACCTCGATCCAAAATCATCTCTCACGGTCCGCATCTTGCTCACCGAAAAGATGCCGTCGGTAGCAGACAATGCAAAGGTGGTCGACTCAGTTGTGGGATGGGACGCCGCCAACGAAGATCACGCCATCGTCGACAACAAGTGGGTGAAGCACATCCGCATTCAAAGCAACCTGCTGACTCAGTTCTGGGGAAGGCCGACCGATCTAGGAGCCGTCGTCCTGCTGCCCGACGGATGGGACGAGCATCCCGACGCGCACTACCCGCTCATCGTCGAGCAAGACCACTTCGCTCGCGATCTCCCCGGCGTGGTCGCCTTCCGTACCCAGCCGCCCGCCGACCACTTGAAAGGCGGCGAGCTGCGAGCGGCCAAGAACGGCTACAAGCTCTATCAAGACTGGATTGCCGGACGCTTGCCCCGCGTCATCGTGCTCACGATTCAGCACGCCACGCCCTACTTCGACGACTCCTACGCCGTGAACTCGGAAAATGTTGGTCCCTACGGCGACGCGATCACACAAGAACTGATCCCCTACGTCGAAAAGCAATTTCGTGGCATCGGTCAGGGATGGGCCCGCGCCGTCTATGGCGGCTCCACGGGTGGCTGGGAGAGCCTGGCCTCGCAGGTGTTTTATCCCGACTTCTACAACGGGGCCTGGGTATTCTGTCCCGACGTCGTCGACTTCCGCGCCTACATGACCATGAACCTCTACGACGACAAGAACGCGTTCTGGATCGAGAGTCCCTACGCGCGCGTGCCGCGTCCCTCCGTGCGGCAATCGGACGGCCTCATCCTTTCGACGATGGAGCAGATGAACCGCTACGAACTCGTCCAGGGGACGCACAGCCGCTCCGGCGAGCAACTCGATACCTGGCAGGCTGTTTTCAGTACCGTCGGAGAAGACGGATACCCCAAGCCCATCTTCAACAAGCGCACCGGCGAAATCGATCACGACGTCGCGAAGTACTGGAAAGAGCACTACGATCTCAGCGCCATCATGCAGCGCGACTGGAGGACCCTGGGCCCCAAACTGGCGGGCAAATTGCACGTATACGTCGGTGAGGCAGACACCTTTTACCTGGATCGCGCGGTGCACCTGCTGAAAGATTTTCTGGAGTCGACCACCGATCCCTACTATCACGGTACATTCGACTTCGGCGTGCGCAAACCGCATTGCTATCCCGGAGAGTTCGACCCGGCGGTCGGACTCAACCAGCACTACTGGCCCGAGATGGTGAAACACATGGAGCAGACGGCCCCAGCCGGCGCAGACCTCAAGAGTTGGAAATACTAGATCGGGACGAGGTCAGGAAATAGTAGGTCGGGACAAGATTTAGGAAACAATAGAGATCGGGACTACGTTGGGAAAAAGACAAACTCCTGCGCACCCGTGGAAGAGCGGCCCTTCCAGGGC
>JBARBI010000208.1:0-17267 GCA_049792875.1 Candidatus Sulfotelmatobacter sp. | reverse complement strand
CAGGCCTCGGGTGAGGCTGAGGCGAAGCCAGGCCAGCTGCGTGGCGTTATCGAGCAAAGCGGTTTTCTCTCCGAAGGAAGTATTGGTGAGCGAGAAGCGCTTCTTCCATTCCGAGTACTCGGGTTCGGCCGGGGAAGATTCTCCGGTGATCTGCAGCAATACTGGGTTGGAGTTGACCGAAACAAAAGGCTTCTCGGCTGGCGCTCCGGGTTCTCTGTAACGCGATGTTCTCGCCCACAAGTTCGCGCCTAGGTCCCCTGGGCGAATCCACTGGTTCGCGATCCGGACGGTTACTTTGCGCGGTAGACCGTTTTTCCGGCCACCATCGTCCACAGCACCCTCGTGTCGCGCATTTGCTCGGGAGAAACCGTTAAGACGTCGCGGTCGAGCAGAATGAGGTCGGCGCTTTTTCCTGGAGCGATGGTGCCAATGGAATCGAGATTCATGGCACGGGCCGAGTTGCGGGTGTAGGCGTAGAACATGGCCTCGCGGGGCATGGCCTGGGAGAGGTCGAGGACACCCATCGCGCCTTTGCGGGTTTCGGCCTGATAGATCGCGCGGAAGACGTTGGGGGTAGAAACCGGCCAGTCGCTGGCGCCGGAAATCATGCCTCCATTGTCGAGGATCGAGCGGGCCGGATATTGCCAGCGGTAAATGTCGGGATCGAGATAGGGCTTGACGATATCAATCGTGTCCTTACCCGCTTCGGCCCAGAAAAGCTGCAAGGCGCTGATCACGCCGAGTTCGCGAAAGCGAGGGAAGTCTTCCGGGCGGATGAACTGTTCGTGGGTGAGGGTGTGCGGCAAGCCGGAATCGCCGTTGGCGGCGCGGGCGGCGGCGATGCCGTCGAGAGCAGCCTTGACCGCACCGTCGCCGATAGCATGGACGTGAATAATGAGCCCCTGTTTGTCAGCGGCTACGCACAGTTCGGCAAATTTCTTTGGGTCAAACAGCAGATCGCCGTAGCGGCCGGAGTTTTTGTAGGGCTTGGTGAGATGCGCGGTTTGTGACGGGAACTCCACCACGCCGTCGGCGAAGACCTTGATGCCGGTGACGTGCAGGTTGGGGGCATTCTTGTACGTCTCGCGGATCTTCTGCACCGTGGCGAGTTCGGCCACAGGATCTTGGGCCAGGACCTTAGGAAAGGCCACTACCTGCGAAGTCAGTTCTCCGCGGTCCGCCAGCATTTTGTAGGACCGCAATACATAGTCGCCGGCCTCGGGATCAAGCCAGGCGGTGATGCCGAGGCTGTAGTTATATTCGAGGGCGGCGCGAGCGGCCGCGAGCAGAGTGTCGGGGGTCTGTTCCGGCAACAGCGGTTCGATTTTGTCCACGCCGGCGTCGACCATGAAGCCATTGGGCTGCATGTTTTTATCGACGCCGTAGTAGCTGCGCTCGTCGGCGGAGAGTTTCTTGAGAAAGTCGGAAGTGATGCCGGCGCGTTGCAGGAGGGCGCGGTTGGCCCAGGCGGTGTGGCCATCCATGCCGCGCAGAAGGACGGCCTGTTCCTCGTAAGCGCCGGTGCTGAAGTCGGCGTTGAGGACGTCGGGGTGGGACCAGAACTCGATGGGCAGGCCGAGGATCTCGAGAATGTCACCGCGCATGCCCTTGCCGGATCGCTTCGCGTTTTCGGCGAAGGGCGGAAGTTGGCCGAGGGAGAACACTTTTTCACTGGCGTCGGCGGCGATCAGGGCGAGTCCGCCGTCGATGGAGTGACTGTGGGAATCGATGAAGCCGGGGAACAGACTCTTGCCGTCGAGATCGATGCGTTCGGCGCTGGGGGAAGCCGATTTCTCCACTGCGGGAAGGTTGCCGACGGCGATGATCTTGTCGCCGCGAATGGCAACCGCGTCCGCGTAGGGATTCTGCGGGTCACCGGTGAAGACCTTGGCATGAAAGAAAATCCGCTCGCCGGAACTCCCCTGGGCCCAGAGCGAGGAAGCGGTAGGAGGAAGAACCAATAATGCGACGAACAGAAGAACCAGAGAATGCCCAAAGACGCGTGTCACTCGATCGCCCTTTCCGAAACAACATTCGTGCCAGACCTGAAGCAGCGGGAACCACACAATATACAAGAATCGTGTGCCAGGAATGCGCATCGCGACCGGCGGCGATTCGGGTTGCTTCAATCTTGTCCGCTGACAAAAGTTCGCCCCTGGAGAACCGCGTCTACAGCGGGCAAAAGGTCGTGTCCGACCTTGGTCTTGATAACGTAGCCGGATGCTCCCAGGCTCAGAGCTTCTTGAATGATATCGGGAGAAGATTCCTGGCTGACGAAGAGGATTTTGGAGTCGGGGACAAGTTTGCGGATTTGTCGAGCGGCCTCGATGCCATTCATCTTGGGGAGTCCAAGGTCGAGGAGAATCAGGTCTGGTTTCAGTTCGGTGGCCTTCTGAACCCCGTCGCGTCCGTCGAGTGCTTCGGCGATGACCTGCAGTCCGGGTTTGTCCGCCAGGATAGAGCGAGTCAGTTTCAAAAAGGGTGCAAAGTCTTCGATCAGGAGAATGCGAACCGCGGTAATTGTCATGCTTTCGGGGCCCTAGTGAATCGATTTAATTTGTTATACGGCGTTATATGTACGATGTATACATAATACTAGAAGTTGCTTGAAGAACGGAGGTGTCCTGACGCGATGACCTAATGTTTTTTAAGCCACTCGTGGAGGCGGCTCAGGTTTCCGCAGGGCTTCGACGCGTAAGGCGGGGGAGCAGGATCAGAACCAGGCCATAAAACAGAAGAGAGACGACCAGGGACGCGGCGTTGCCGAAGCGCAAGTCTTCAAAAAGAAGTTTCAGAGTTCCGAAGGAGACGGCGGCGTAGGCCACCCAGCCGAGTTCGACGTGCTTCCAGCGAGAGCCAAGCAATCCCAGGGAGAGCGCGAGGACGCAGCTCACGATGGTGCGGACCACGGAAAGGCGGGAGGGGCTCGACTCCAGGCGAGCAGCGGCGATCCAGACGATGGCGACCACGGCCAAAGCCGCGGCGGCGAGAGCGGTGACACCGGCAGGAATCACCCAGAGCAGCCGGGGTTTCGGCTGAGCTAGCGCTGCTTGTGATCGTTGTGAACCGAGAGCGTAGCAGAGAGCGGCCGAGACCGCTACGACCCAGACGGCCCAATCCGGGGCCGATGGGACCGTCCCCGTCAGGGCGCTGAGAGCCCAATGCGGGAGCGACGATACAGCGGTTGCGGCGGCCAGATAGAACGAGGCGTGTGTGCCAAGGCTCAGCTTGGCGGTGCGGGCGTGTGCGAGGGACGCCGCAACTGCGGCCAGACAAAAGAATAGTACCCGCACGTTTGTGGAGAAGAGCAGGAAACCCCCAACTAAGAAAAGTGTAGGAGCGTAGGTGGCGCAGACTCTGCGGTTGCGAGCGTAGGTTTCGTCGGCGAAGCGAGACAGGGCTCCCCAGTAGCAGACTGCGGCCAGCAGAAGAGCAAAGACGCCGAGCGCCGGAGCGGCCGAGGTGTGGCTGGCGCGCATGACGCCGAAGGCAGCGAGCAGGAAAGCTACCACTCCCTGGACGATTTCAAAGACGGTGATCCGCCGACGCTGAGCGAAGGTGCGGATCGCTATGCTGCCTCCGTAGATCGCAAACAAAGTCAGACATAAGAGGATGACGGCGGCGGGAGCGATGTGAGGATAACCCTCGGGCACTCCATCGGGAGAGGTCATGACATCGACGAGTAACCAGATCGCGAAATCGGCGGCGACAGCGGGCAAGGCGCGCAGGCTGAGCCGGTGTTCGAGGCACGCGGCGACTTCGGTGGCCAAGGCGACCGCGAGCAGGGCGGCGGTCAATGGTACCAGTTCGCGGGTTGCGATGATGAGCGCCACGGCTGTGATAACCGAGGCTAAGGTTGCAATCCAGGGAATGACTTGCAGGTTGCGCCGCCATGTCAGCGCCAACGCGAGTACCACGAAGGCGACGAGTACGACGGCGGTGAAAGCGGGCGGCAGGACCTGAAAGCGTATGGTGGACTCCCACAACAGGGGGGAGAGGATGAGCGCGGATGTGATGCCGTAGGCGATGCCGGAGAAGCGATTGGCAGCGTGGGTACGGACGGCCCAGACCATCCACAAGCTCGCGTAAACGATGGCCACGATCAGGACGGGAAGTTTGGGGATGGCGCCGGATTCGGCGATGGCCCGCAGGAGGTAGGCTCCGGCGATCCCGAGGACCGCTTTGCCAAGTACGGGCACGGCTCCGCCGGGGACTTCTGCCGGTGGAAATCCGCGCCAAGTGGCCGGAGGGCGGGGTCGCTGGAGGGCGAAGTCGGGCGATTCAGAGGCGGGAATTAATTTCTCGGGATGGCCTTCGAGCGCGGCAACGCGGCGTTCCAGTTCGCGGACTTGTTCGGTGAGTCGTTCCACAGCCGATACGACGCTGTCAAACTCTGGCGCCATTGGCTTCTCCGCATTTGCCCGGCCGGGCGGGGCTAGCTGGTTCCATGCGCCGGACTTGCACCGGAGGCGGGAATAGGGCCCGCGTCCGGCCAGGGCGGCAGGAGTTTGACCAAGACCGACAGAATGATAAAGGGAAGTATGAGAAGCGCGATCGCGGTGAGAAGTCCTTCCCGCGTGGCGAACGCCATCTTATAAGTGGTGTAGCCGAGGAAACTCTTGGAAAACAGCTGGCCGCCGATGACCACGTTCCAGCGCATGGCGAAAATGCCGATGACGGTCAGGCATCCGGCGAGCGCGTAAGTCCGTTTGCGAGCCGCGTCGGTCAGCTTGAGAACTTGAGTCAGGCCCAGCAGCGTAATGGGGGTCACGGTGCCGATGAGAATCTGGACGATGACCTGCGAGGTCCAGAGGCGAGTGTGCACCATGAAGTCGAGACTGCGGAAGGATTCGTCGGCTTCGTAGATGCGCTGCAACAGGTCGAGCATCTCGAGGCTGAAGTCAATGACGAAGATGTAGAAGAGGTATTGCGCGATCTTGTCGAGGCAGCGAATGTCGATTTCGCGGCCGCGCATGCGCGTGGAGATCATGTAGAGCAACATGACGGCGGCGATGCCGGAGACCATGGCGGAGAAGATAAAGACGATAGGCATCAGCGGTGAGGACCACCAGGGGTTGGCCTTGATCGATCCGAAGATGAAGCCGACATATCCGTGCAGGAGGAAGGCGGAAGGGATTCCAATGACGGTGATGAAGTAACCGAGTCGCTCGTCGATTCGCAGCGAGCGCGGGCTTATGTTGCTGGAGCCCAGGGTGAGCGCGCGGTAGATCAGGCGCGTCGCGCCCGTTGTGGTCTGAGATTTCAGGACGATGTCGCGGCGGTAGTCGAGCCAGATTTCCAGCAGCAAGACAGCCATCAAGTACCAGAGATAGACGAAGCCGAACATGGCCATGGCGGAAGAGCGGTGCGGAGTCAAATACATTTCGAGGGAACGTTCAGGATGTCCCAGGTGCAATTGCAGGGGCAGGGGAGCGACCAACAGGAAGGCCAGCGCCGTGAGCAGGGCGAGGCGGTAGGTGGGCTTCACGGCTTCGACGCGGAAGACACGTTCCAGGGAAGCGAGAATGAACGCTCCGGCCACCAGTCCGGTGATGAAGGGATAAAGAACGATGAGGATGCTCCACTGGAGCTCCACCTCGTTCGGATACATGAAGCCTTCAACGGGAATTTGCAAGAGCCTCCTTTTCCAGGGTGCTACGGACAGACTGTCTGTCCCTGCCGACTGCATTCCTCACGACTTCGTCCTCGCCACCTATGCGGCGGGTCATACATCCCATCGCTTTCTGAACAGCCCCGGACGAATGCGTCCGGGGCTACGTGTTTAGCGCACTGATCCGTCCATGCCGTAGTAAAAGACTTTTGCCCCGGTCGCCATTTGGGGCTTGAGCACCTGCACCGTGTGAGTTCGCAGGAATTCATGAATCGGGTCTTTGGGATTCTTGAGGTCGGCGAGTTGACGGGCTCCGGTGGGACAGACCTCGCAGCAGGCCGTGGTCAATCCCTTGGTGATGCGGTGATAGCAGAGAGAACATTTCTCCGCGGTATTGGTTTTGGGATTGATGAAGCGGCAACCGTAGGGACAGGCTTGTACGCAATAGCGGCAGCCGAGGCAGTAACTCTTGTCGACCAGAACGACGCCGTCGGGGGTGACGAAGGTCGCGCCGACGGGGCAGACCTGGGTGCAGGGGGATTCGGCACAGTGGTTGCACAGCTTGGGGACGAAGAAATTTTTGCCGCCGCTATCGCGGTTAGGGGGAAAGCCTTGCTTGCCGCCTTCGGGTGATTCGACTTCGGGCCGTTCAATCCTCCAGTCGGTGACATGGTAGCGCTCGATCCAGGTGCGGTAATAGCCTTCGGGGACGTCGTTCTCCTCGGCACAAGCGCGGACACAACTGCCGCAGCCGATGCACTTGGGAATGTCGATCAACATGCCCCACCAGTGCTCGGTGACCTGGTAGTTGGGGGAGGCCTCGGGGGTGCCCGCCTGGACGTATTTCCAGGCCACAGCAGCGGCGGGCAAGAGCATGAGTAGACGACGGCGGGTAATGTCCATTTATTTCTTGGCCTCCGTCGCCGGCTTGGTGTCAGGCTGGGCTTCAATTCTGGGGCGGTGGGGCTGGTGGCAGGTGTCGCAGGGGAGACCACCTGAGTGATCCGCGGTGACGACCTGGGGGAAGTCTTTGGGCTTGGCGCTGTTGGCTTCGTGGCAGCGGGAGCAGACAACAGTGGTGTCCAGTTTGGCTGGCTTCACGGAGGCGGGATCGTCAGCATGTCTGGCCTGGGCTCCGTGGCACGCTTCGCACGGGACGACGACGTGGCGGCCTTGCTTTTTCTGATCGACCACGTCGATGTGGCAGCCTTCGCACACCTCATGACCGGCATGGGCGATGGGGCGGGCGGCGGCCTCGGCGATGGCCGCGCCGCGATAGTGTCCGTACTGGCCAAAACTCTTGGGGACGACGACGGCGCGCAGGGCGACGAACGCGATCAGTGCGATCGCCATGACGGCGGCGAGGCGGACGAGGTGTTCAAAGTCCTTGAACAAGGTGTTCTCTCTGCGCCGTACAGCAGGCGCGGCCGGCGCGCAAAAAAGCGCAATACTCTTGGATAGCTGGGATTGGTCGGGGGAACGATGATTGAGGTCACAGGGAGGTGTGATGGTGGTCACCTGTAGCCCATGACACGGGGCAGCACATGCGGCCCGCAGAGCCTGAAGGCGGGGATTCGCCGGCAGTTAGGCTATGCCTAAAGGTACAGCCTGGTACGAATCGGGAGATTCGCAGGAAAACTGTTGGTCGCCGGGCTGAGGCTCTACGTCGCCGGCACTCGCCTGCCCGTTCGATTTATCATTCGGGCATGACCGCAGACTCACCCTGTTCGCGATTCTTTGCGTGGACGCTCGCTCTATGCTTGACGGCACCTCCGTGTCTCGAAGCGCGAGTTGAGCCCACGCATGGCTTCGACATTTTTTCCCAGGATGAAGAAATTCAGCTGGGTAAGCAGAATGCGGCGGAAGTCATGAAGCAGATGCCGGTGCTGGCGGACTCCGATCCGGTGGTGCAGTACGTGCAGAAGCTGGGCGGCAAGCTCAGCCAACGCGCCCCCGGTTACCAGTGGCCGTATAGCTTTCACGTAGTGAATGTGAAGGACATCAATGCGTTTGCCTTGCCCGGCGGGCCGATTTTCGTGAACCTGGGGACGATTCAGGCGGCGGACAACGAAGCGCAACTGGCGGGGGTGATGTCGCATGAGATCTCGCACGTGGTGCAACGGCACGGCACGCGGGCGGCGTCGAAGCAGATGGCGGCGCAACTTCCGCTGGCCATTCTGGGCGGGATGATGGGCAACAGTACGCTGGCGAAGGCGGCGGAGATGGGAATCTCGTTTGGCGTGGGCTCGTATTTCCTGAAGAACTCGCGGCAGTCGGAGTCGGAGGCGGACCTGCTCGGAACTGACATTATGTATGACTCGGGTTATGAACCGCGGCAGATGGCGGTGTTTTTCGAGAAACTTGAGAAGCAGATGGGGGCGGGAGCGAACTCGCTGATTAACCAGTTCATGAGCGACCATCCGAATCCGGGGAATCGCGCAGAGGCGGTGTCGAATGAAGTGAAGACGCTGAAGCCGCGGACCTATCTGGCTGACAGCAATGACTTCCGCGAGATCAAGGCGCGGGTGGCGGGGATGAAACCGTTGACCTCCGAGCAAGTCGCGGCGATGCATAAGCAGGGTGGAACGCCGAGTGCGGGAGCGCCGGCCGGCGCCGACGTTGCGCCGAGCGCGAATCTGAAAGTGTTCAGTCACAACGAGTATCAGATTTCATATCCGGAGAACTGGCAGGTGTTCGGCGATCAGGGTTCGAATGTAGCCATCGCGCCGCGAAGTGGGGTGTCGCAGAACGCGATTGCGTACGGAGTGATGATTGCGAACTACCAGCCGGAGGAGTCCGGGGCCAGCGTCGATACCGCGACGCACGAGTTGCTGGCCTCGCTGCGCCAGTCCAATCCAGATCTCAAACAGATTGGACATGACGAGACGATTCGGGTGAATGGAGTGGCGGGGCGATCAGTGGATTTGATCGGGAGTTCGCCGATCAAGGATGCGCAAGGAGCGGCGCTGCAGGAACGCGATTGGCTGGTGACGATACCGCGACGCGATGGGAGTGTGCTGTATCTAGTGTTTATTTCTCCGGACAAGGAATTCGGGGCGATGCGGCCGGCGTTTGAGGCGATGTTGAGGACGGTGCAGGTGAAGTGACGGGGTGAATCGTTCGAGGCTGGCCGAATTCAGCTGGGAATTCGCTGCCGGGCTTTGCCCGTCTGGACAGCCGAGGACGGCTGTCCCCACATGAACAAGGACGGCTTCTATGCAGTCGGCTTACGGCGAGACTTTGCTACGGCGTAGGCGGCAATCAGAGTTGCGAGGCAGGCGAGGCCGCTCCAGAGATTTACGAGGGGATGAAGCCAGGTTTGAACTAAGGCGAAGGTGACCAGAAGGAAGCCGAGGATGGATCCCCATTGCCCCAGGGGCGAGCGCAGGGGGAGCGTGGCGAGTTCTGCGCGCTTGCGGCGCTGGCGGAAGCTGATGTGCGCGGCCAGAGAGACGAGCCAGGAGAGAATCATTCCGGTGAAAGCGGCGCCGATCATATAACGGAAGGCGTTTTCGGGAAACCACAGAACGAGGGCAAGAGCGAACAGGATTCCGAACGAGGAGACCAGGACCGCGTATTGTGGGGAGCCCTCGTGATTGAGGCGGCCCAGGCGGGCGGGCGCCCATCCGGTGCGGGCCAGCGAGAAGATCATGCGCGAGGCGACGTAGATTGTGGCGTTGGCCCCGGAGAGAGCGGCTGTGAGCACGACGAAATTCATCACGCCCGAGGCATGGGGAATCTTCACGGTGCGGAAGGTGGTGACGAAGGGGCTTTCGGTGACGCCGGCGTGATTCCAGGGCATGACGCCTAACAGGACGACTATAGCTCCGACGTATACAAAGGTGAGAGTAAGGAAGGTCAGCCAGACGGCGCGGGGAGTTTCCTTGGAGGAGCGTGACTCGCCGGTGGTGACGGCGACCATTTCGACGCCGCCGAAACTGTAGACGGCGTAGGTCATGGCGATGAGCGGGGACCAAAGGCCCTTGGGAAAGAATCCGCCTTGCGCGTTGTATTGAGGAGTGACGCGTCCGGTGGTCAGCAGGGCTGTCCCGATGATGATGAAAATGATGATGGTGACCAGTTTGATCATCGAGAGCCAGAACTCTACACGACCGTAGGAGCCGACGCTGCGCAAGTTGATGACTAAGAGCAGGGCGGCGAAGACCAAGATCCAGATGTAGGAACGCACGCCCGGGAACCAGTTCGACATGTAGGTGGCGGCGGCGACCATTTCGGCGCCGATGGCGAGTGCGAGGCCCATCCAGTACCCAGCGCGGGCGATGAATCCAGCGAAGGGGTTGAGGTAGAGGTCGCCGTAGACGCCGAAACTTCCGGCGGCGGGGTGAGCGCAGGCCAGTTCGCCGAGGGCCATGGCGACAGTCCAGTTGATGAAGGCGGCGGCGAGGAAACTGAGGATCGCCGCCGGACCGGCGACTTCCATGGCTGCGCCGGAGCCGAGGAGGAGTCCTGTGCCAATGGAGCCGCCGACGGCGACCATGGCCATTTGTCCGGCGGAGAGCTGGTGGCGGAGGCCTTCTTCGTGGATGGGAGGCGTCGACGGCATGCAGCACCATAACAAACTTTTTGTGGATCGCCCAAATTGGAAGCGGGCGAGACACGCATTCGCAACGAGGGCACGAAGGAATTCTTTCGGTGCAGTTGTTCTTGTGAAAAATCCCCACTTTTGCCGCAAAGCGCGCGGCAAAAATGGGGCACCCGGACCAGCTCCGCGCCAGATCCTTCGCTCCACCTGAAGAATGGCTGCCCTCAGGATGACGGCCAGAGATTTCTCTGCATTCATTGACTTGCTTGATTGTGTCACGTAAGATTCGCGCCGACGGATCGGCCAGACCGTTTCGCAATCCTGCAAGGCCGATAAGCGCGGATTCTGACCCGGCGTTTCACGTCCTTCGGTGGCTCTGGATTCACGACCCTGCACTCTTGCCAACAGCGTTGGCGCAGGCGCTCATTTTTTCCACTAGTTACGGCCTAATCCTAGGCACAAGGAGTGTTGGATGAGGAAGTTCGCGTTGTCGCTGTGTTTGGCTTTGACGATTCTCGCGGTCGGGACACCAGTGTTCGGGCAGAATGCTCACTACAATAACGGTCCGGTATGGCGCGTCATTTATGTCGACGTGAAAACCGGCATGGGTGACCAGTATTGGAACGACCTGAGCCAGAATTTCAAGCCGATTTACGAGGAGTTCAAGAAGCAGGGTTGGGTGGTGGATTACAAGTTCTATACCAACCCGGTGACGGAACATCCCGATGACTGGAGCGTCGCCATCGCCATCGAATATAAGAGCTGGGGGACGCTCGATGAGATGGCCGAGAAAGCTACCGCGATTGCCGAAAAGCACTACGGCAGCCACCAGGCCATGGTCGATGCGGCGAAGAAGCGTGCCGACTACGCCACCACTCTGAAGAGCTCACTGGCTCGCGAAGTTACCCTGAAATAGTGAGAGCAAGGTGAAGATTCAACGATCAGGCCGCCCGATGTCCGAGCGGCTTTTCCTTTGGATCACGCCGAGGACAACGAAACCCGTGTGACCTTCGTAATCGCGAGGCGGCGTTACCGCATTGCTGCTGCGGAGGGCCGCTCCTAGAATCGGAGCAGGGTTTACTCCGCCTGATTCCGCATGCCTGAGATCACAAAACGACTGGACCGAGCCGAGATAGGGAAGCGCGTGGAGCGTGCGGAGAAGCTTTTGCAGAAGGGCAAAACTGCAGAGGCGCTGGAAGAGTATCTGCTGGTTCTCAAGGACGATGCGGAGAACGATGTGGTGCGGCAACTGTCGGCGGATCTGTGCCTCTCGCTGAATCGAAATGCAGATGCGGTCCGGCTTCTCGGCGAACTGTTTGAACGGCAAGTGGGCGCCGGGGATGCGACCCGTGCCAGCTTGACGTACAAGAAGCTGGCCCGGCATGGAAGTCCGACCTGGCAGCAGAAATTCCGGTTCGGGCAACTGCTGGAAGGACCCAATAAGAAGCTGGCCGTCAGCACCTACGACGCAGCGCTGGCGGACCTGGCAAAACTGGCGAATAAGAAGAAGGAAACGGCGGAGATCCTGGATCGCGTCGTCGCGCTGGAACCGAGCCAGGCAAACCTGCTGCGAGTGGCCGAACTGGCATCGGAATTGGGGAACCGGAAAGCGGCGGCGGGGGCGTTTCAGCGGATCGCGCAGGGGGCCGCGGCCGATGGTAACGACGCGGCGCAATGGTACGAGCGCGCCTACCAGGAGGATTCCTCGGATCAAAGCATTGCCCTCGCCTACGGAAAGAGCTTGCTCACGCAGGGACAAGTGGGCGCGGCCATCTTCATTCTGGAACCACAACTGACCTCCGACAAGGTGGCGCCGGCGTTGCGCGAGACCTATGCCGATGCCCTGGTAGCTGCGGGCCGATACGGGGACGCCGAACCTCTGGTGTGGCAGCTGTTTGAGCAGAATCCGGCGCGGGTGCAGCAGGTAATCGGCCTGATCGGGAATCTGCTGGATGGCACGCAGGACGAGGCCGCAGTCGGGCTGGCGCGCAAGCTGGAGCAATTCCAGCGCCGCCGCGGGGAGCGCCGGCAGTTCATCGCCATCATGGAGGACATCACGGCGGCGCACCGGGCATCGCCGCAACTACTGGAGTTTCTGAGCGAACTGTATAACGCGTCCAATCGCGAAAATGATTACTGCCAGACGCTGCTGAAGTTGTTTGATCTGTATTGCAGCACGGGCGAGTTTGCCAAGGCGGCGGAATGTCTGGACCGCGCGGCCGAAGTTGATCCCTATGAACCCGGTCACTTGAAGCGGTTGGATCTGCTGAAGGGGAAGGTGGAAGACGGGCGCTTCCGGTCGATCTCTTCGAGATTTTCTTCGGTGAGCAAGGCGGCAGAAGAACCGGCGCACGTGGAAGGGCCGACGTTGGGCGCCGCGACCCTGCAGGATCTGATGCTGCAGGCGGAAATCCTGGTGCAATACGGGATGCGCAGCAAGGCGGTGGAGCGGCTGCAGAGAATTCAAGAACTGTTTCCGCGCGAAGAGGAACGGAACGAGGATTTGCAGCGGCTATACCTGTCGGCGGGAGTGACTCCACGGTATGCCGGGTCCGCCCCGTTGCCCCCGGCGGCCCCAGTGGTCGCGGCGCCAGTGGTTGCGGCTGCACCCGATCCTGCGACCGACGTGCGCAGCTTTACGCGAGTGGCAGAGATTACCCGCAAGTTGTATCACCAGGGTACGGCCCCGGCGATTCTCAGCACCGCGGTGAAAGAAATCGGCGGACATTGGGAAGCGACACGTTGTATGGCGGCGATGGGCAAGCCGGGGCAGTCCCCCACCGCGGTGGACGAGTACTGCGCCGAGGGGTTCAAGAAAAGCAGCACTGCCGCGATTGCGGAACTGGTGGCTTGCCTTCACAAAGCGGTCGATGGGCACGAACCGTTGGCGATCAACGACGCCCCGAAGGCCGTGGCTTTACAGTCGGCGCGAAAGGCGATTACTGAACTGGGAGTGGTGTGCGTGTTGGCGATTCCGCTCAGCGACGGCGAGGAGATTGTCGGGTTGCTGGTGCTGATGCACAACCGGGCCCGCGTCTGGCAACCGGCGGACATGGTGGTGCTGAAGACTGTGGCCGATCAGATGGTAATCGCGCTGAATAATGCGGGCTTGCGGCGCCTGGTGAAGAATCTGTCGGTGACCGATGAGAAGTCCGGGTTGTTGAAGCGAGCTTCCTACCTCGATCTGTTGATGGCCGAGAGCAAGCGGGCGGTGCAGAATTCGTCGGCGCTTTCGGTGCTGTTGCTGCAGTTCGGGAAGAGCGCTGCCATGATCAAGGAATACGGCGAACCGGAAGTGCAGGCAATGATGGAAAAAGTAGGACAGCTGTTTGCCGCCAACATCCGCTCGAACGATCTGGCGTTTCGCTACGACACGACCACGATCGCGATCCTACTGGGTGAGACGGCGGAAAAAGAAGCGATGCTGGCGGTGGAGAAGCTGCGAAAGATTATCTCCGAAGTACGGCTACGAGCGAGAGATGAGAGCGAAAAGGGGCCGACCGCTCAGTTCTCGGCGGGACTGGCCGAGGCCGTGATTCGTACGGAATACGATCCCGTCGATGTGGTCACGGAAGTGATTAACCGCGCGGAGCATGCGCTGGCGCAGGCCATGGCACAGGGGCCCGGGAAAGTTGTGGCTCTTGGAGCCGCGCTGGCCGCCGGAGCGGTGGCGTAGGACTCTCACCACGGAGACACGAGAAGGCAAGGAACCGATAGCTTCCTTGAGGGCTGGCTCCTCTTCACTCACCGAAAAAAGCTCACGATCCAGGTGCTCTCGATCTCCGAGTTTGCGACGCTTCGTTCTTTCTGTCTTCCTCCGTGGCTCTGTGCCTCCGTGGTGAATGGCTCGCGGTTCTGGCCAAGGACTCTCATCCGCTGCTAAACTGACAAGTTTGGCTGATCGACTCTGATCGGTTCTGATCGGAGTTCTGCCGAAAAAATCATGCTGAAGCCTGGTGACATCGCGATCGTGAGTGGGGCGCGTACGCCCTTTGGCCGCTATTGCGGCAAATTGAAGGACTTTACCGCGCAGGAGTTGGGCGCGATTGCGGGCAAGGGCGCGATCGAGCGGGCAGGGATTGATGCCAAGGAATTCGATCACGTGGTGTTCGGCAACGCGCAGCAGACTTCGGGCGACGCCTTGTATGGGGCGCGGCACGTGGGGCTGCGGGCGGGGATTCCGATTGAGACTCCGGCCCTGACCGTGAACCGGCTATGCGGGTCAGGGATGCAGTCGATTGTGTCGGCGGCGCAGATGATCCAGACCGACGAGGCGTAGATTGTTTTGGCGGGCGGGATGGAGGCGATGTCGCAGGCTCCGTTTGTGATTCGCGGGCGGGATGGGTTCACGCTCGCGCCCGGGGGAAAACTGGAAGATTCGCTGATGGTGGCGCTGCTGGATACGTATTGCGGATCGTATATGGCGAACACCGCCGAACTATATGGTTCGGAGCAGGGCATTACGCGGCAGATGCAGGATGAGTTTGCGTTGCGGTCACAGCAGCGGGCGGATGCGGCCTATAAAGAAGGACGCATTCAGGAAGAACTGGTGCCGGTTCCGTTGCGCAATCCTAAGGGCGAGGCTACGGGCGAGTCATTGACTGAGGATGATCACCGGCGTCCGCAGACCACGATGGAAGGGCTGGCGAAGTTGAAGCCAGCGTTTGGGAAGAATGGAACAGTGACGGCGGGGAACGCGAGCGGCATTGTGGATGGCGGCGCGGCGGTGGTGGTGATGTCGCTGGAGCAGGCGCTGAAGCGTGGGCTGAAGCCGCTGGGACGGATTTGCGGGTGGGGGATTGCGGGCGTGGAGCCGAAGTTGATGGGGCGAGGGCCAGTGCCAGCGTCGAAGATCGCGCTGCAGAAGGCGGGACTGTCGCTCGACTACATCGATCTGATTGAGGTGAACGAGGCGTTTGCGGCGCAGTATCTGGCGGTGGAGAAGGAGTTGGGGCTGGATCGCGAGAACGTGAACGTGAATGGCGGGGCGATTGCGTTAGGGCATCCGCTGGGCGCGACCGGGACGCGACTGGTCATTACGCTGCTGTATGAGTTGCGGCGGCGGAAGAAGAAGTATGGGCTGGCGACGGCGTGCATTGGCGGCGGGCAAGGGATTGCGATGGTGGTGGAGAGTTTGAACTAACTTCATTGCCATGGATTCGCACGGATTGCGACGGATTGGCGGGGATTGGCGCGGATCAAAAAGCGGTGTTGTCATCCTGAGCGGCGCAGTCTGCCGCGAAGGATCTCTGCAGTTTGCTGACGCCGGCGAAGTGCATAGGTTCTTCGCTTCGCTCAGAATGACAAGGCTTTTACGAAGGAAGCAATTATGGAAATTACAAAGGTTGGAGTTCTCGGTTGCGGGCTGATGGGGTCTGGTATTGCGCAGGTTTGCGCGATGGCGGGATTTGACGTCACAGTGCTTGAGGTGGAGCAGAAGTTTCTCGACAAAGGGTTTGCGGGGATCGAGAAATCTTTGGCGAAGTTTGCCGAGCGGCCTGTCGAGAAGGGTGGAATCACCGCCGAGCAGAAGAACGCGATCCGGTCGCGGCTTAAGGGGACGACCAACCGGAGCGATCTGGCGGATTGCGACATTGTGATTGAGGCCATCATCGAGAATGTGGAAGAGAAGAAGAAGATGTATAGGTCGCTCGATGGCGTGGTGAAGAAAGATGCGACCTTTGCTTCGAATACTTCGTCGATTTCGGTGACCGAGTTGTTGACTTCGGTGAAGCGGCCAGAACGATTTATTGGGCTGCACTTTTTCAATCCAGTGCCCCTGATGAAGCTGGTGGAAGTGGTGCGGACGATCGCTACTGCGGACGACGTTTACGAATCGGCGTACGCGTTTGCGAAGAAACTGGGCAAGGTTCCGGTGCGCACGTCGGATAAGACGGGATTCATCGTAAACCGGCTGCTGGTGCCGTATTTGCTCGATGCGATCCGCGCGTATGAAGAGGGCGTGGGATCGATTGAGGATATCGACAATGCGATGAAGCTGGGCTGCGGGTATCCGATGGGGCCGTTTACGCTGCTGGATTTTGTGGGTCTCGATACGACTTATTACATTACGCATGTAATGTATGACGAATTCAAGGAGCGGCGTTTTGCGTCGCCTCCGCTGCTGAAGCGAATGGTGATGGCAGGGTGGTACGGGCGCAAGTCGGGGCGCGGGTTTTATGATTATTCGGACCCGGAGAAGCCGCGGGCGAATAAGTTGTAAGTGCGTAGGGGCGGACGCATTCGTCCGCCCTGCGGGACACATTCCCTCCCGGCGAATTGATGCGCGCCCCCACGGACGAATGCGTCCGGGGCTACGGGGATTGAATTTTATGAACTTCGAAAACATACTGCTCGAAAAGAAAAACTCGATTGCTTACGTCACCGTCAACCGGCCGAAGGTGCTCAATGCGCTCAACATGGCGACCATGGAGGAGTTGCGGGGGGCGTTCCACGATATTAAGAACGACAAGGCGATCCGCGTGGTCATCTTTACTGGCTCCGGTGAAAAAGCGTTTATTGCGGGAGCGGATATCAGCGAGCTGGCTAAGCAGGATGCGGTGACCGGGAAGGAATATACGCATCGCGGACAGAACGTCCTCAACCTGATCGAGAACCTCGGTAAGCCGGTCATTGCCTGCATCAATGGATTCGCGCTGGGGGGCGGGTGCGAGATCGCGATGGCTTGTACCATGCGACTGGCAAGCGAGAATGCGAAGCTGGGGCAGCCGGAGGTGAAGCTGGGGATCATTCCGGGCTACGGGGGATCGCAGCGGCTGCCGCGGTTGGTGGGCAAGGGGCTGGCGATGCAGATCGTGCTCGCCGGCGAGATGATCACGGCGCAGGAGGCGCATCGCATTGGGCTGGTCAACGAAATCACGGCGCCGGGCGAGTTGATTCCACGGGCGGAGGCGATTGCGGCAAAAATTATCGCAAACGCTCCGCTGGCCGTGCAGTATGCGATGGAGGCCGTCAATCGAGGCATGGAGATGACGCTGGCCGAGGGACTCTACCTGGAGGCGACGCTGTTCGCCGTGAGCTGCGCTACGGAGGATAAGAAGGAAGGGACTACGGCATTTCTGGAGAAGCGGGCGGCGGTGTTTAAGGGGAAGT
>JBARBI010000207.1:0-96579 GCA_049792875.1 Candidatus Sulfotelmatobacter sp. | reverse complement strand
TTTATTCAGCACGGGCACGTGATTGAAGTGACGGGCAAGACCCAGACCGGGGCGCGGGTGATGGTGAATGGCAGTGAGGTTCCGATGATTAACGCGGATGGCGGATTCCATTACTTCACTCCGCCATTGCCGCCCGGAGAAGCAGTGATTACGGTGACGGCACAAACGGCGCAGGGTGGGGTAAACACGCAGCAGAAGAAGATCATCATCCAGTAGAGGCTGCCGCCGATTGCGATTCGGCTCGATGTTCGGGGACGAGGAACTTTCAGTTGGGGCAGGGAGGCTGAGCTTACCGTAGAATAGAAGAGCCAGCATCCCTGAAAAAGAGGAAAGCCCCGGGAGACTCCCGGAAGAGCAGCACGTCGAAAGACGCGAGAACATTTCGTCATGTCAAACAACGGATTTCATTCAGGCCCCACGCGCAGTCACAACCTCCGATCGCTGTTCAGCATTTTCTCCAGTGATCTGGCCATCGACCTCGGCACCGCCAACACGCTCGTGTATGCGCGCGGCAAGGGCATCGTGGTCAACGAACCCTCCATCGTCGCCATCAACAAGAACACGGGCGAGGTCGAGGCAGTGGGCAAAGAGGCGAAAGAAATGCTGGGCCGCACGCCCGGCAACATCGTCGCCATCAAGCCGATGAAAGACGGCGTGATCGCCGACTTCAAGGTCACCGAGAAGATGTTGAACTATTTCATCCAGAAGGCGCACAACCGCAAGATGCTCGTGCACCCGCGCATCGTGATTGGCGTGCCGTCGGAGATCACGCAGGTGGAAAAGCGCGCGGTTATGGATTCGGCGTATCGTGCGAAGGCCAGTGAAGTGCACCTCGTCGAGCAGGCGATGGTGGCGGCGATCGGCGCAGGGCTGCCCATCACCGAGCCCAGTGGCAACATGGTGGTTGACATCGGTGGCGGCACTACCGACATTGCGGTGATTTCGTTGAGCGGCATCGTCTACTCGCGTTCCGTGCGCATGGCGGGCAACCAGATGGACGAAGCCGTCATGAACTACCTGAAGCGAAAGTACAACCTGCTGATCGGCGAGCGTACCGCCGAGCAGATCAAGATGGAAATCGGCTCCGCGCACCAGCTTGACAAGCCCATGACCATGGAGATCAAGGGACGCAACCTGATCGAAGGTGTGCCCAAAACCATTACGGTTGACGACGGCGAGATCCGCGAAGCCCTCAGCGAGTGCGTTTCGACGATCATGAACGCCATCCGCGTCGCTCTGGAGCGGACGCCTCCCGAGCTTTCGGCCGACATCAGCGACCGGGGCATCGTGCTCACCGGTGGCGGCGCGCTGCTGAAGAATCTCGACAAGCGCATCCGCGAAGAAACCGGACTGCCGGTTTCGATCGCCGACGATCCGCTGTGCAGCGTGGTGCTGGGCACCGGCAAGATGCTCAGCGATTTCAAGCTACTCAGGAAGATTTCAATCGAGTAAGGTTTCAAGGTTTCAGGGTTTCAATGTTTCAAGGTTCTAAGGCGGCGAGTAAGTGCTCAAACCCTCAGACGGTCATCCCTTGGAACCTTGAAACCCTGAAACCTTGAAACTTTGAAACTGGTTTTTTATGGAATCTGTGCTTGGCCGCTATCGCAACCTGATCATTCTTGTAGGAGTCTTGTTTCTACAGGTGCTCGGGCTGGCGATGCAGGTCAAACGCAGCGGGAACGATGTGGAAAACACGCGCCTGATCCGCATTTGGGCAGTGGGTGCCATCACACCTTTCGAGCGCGGCCTGATTTGGATCCAGAACGGCGCGAGCGGAATCTGGCACAACTATTTTTATCTGCGCGGCGTGAGGGCTGAGAACCGCCAGCTCAAGGAACAGATTGAACAGATGCGGCTGGAGCAGGTGCGCCTCGCCGAGGACGCCGCCCAGGCGCGGCGCCTGCAAACCCTGGTGGCCTTCAAAGAACAGTTCATCTCGCGCACCGTGGCCGCGCAGGTGATCGGGTCCAGCGGCAGCGACCTGTCCCGCATCGTCTATATCGATAAAGGGGAGAACGCGGGCATCAAGCGCGACATGGCCGTCATCACAGCCGATGGAATTGTCGGCAAGGTTCTGGTTGTCTACCCGTCCGTTTCGCAGGTGCTGCTGATCAGCGATCAGAGCAGCGGTGTGGGAGCCCTGCTCGAAAAGACGCGGTTGCAGGGTGTGCTGCGTGGCACTGCCAACGGCGAAGTCGTGCTGGAACGGGTGATGAGTGATGAGCAGGTTCCCGTTGGTGAAACCGTCCTGACCAGCGGTGGAGACCAGATTTTCCCCAAGGGTTTGCCCGTAGGGACGGTGGCCAAGGTCGGCAACGGCAAGGATTTGTTTCTGAACATCAAGATCAAGCCGGCTGCCAACCTCAGCAAGCTGGAAGAAGTGCTGGTGCTGGTCGAGAAGCAGGAACGGCAGGCAGTGGCGGAGGAGGGTGTGCGAGTGCGTGCCGCCGATATCCTGGCGCAACGGTTGCCATCCGTCCCGGACAAACCAGCCACGGATGCGAATCCAGCCACGGGTGCTACAGAAGGGGCTGCTAAGCCAGCCACCGCCAATCCTTCACCCAAACCTGCAGGTACGGCCAACGCAGCCGCACCGCAGGCCGCCAGAAGCCCATCCGGCACCGGCAATGTTCCGTCCGCTTCCGTGGCGAGCCAATCCGGGAAGGCAGCGGATCGGCCTTCCGTGCAGAAGGACGCCGCCGGTGTGGGTCTGACCGGACCGAAGCCGGATCCATCTCAAACCAAAACCGCGATCACGCAGCCGAAACCCCCCGCGCCGCCCGCCGATTCGCAACCACCCGCCGATGAGAATAGCCCACACTAGCGTGCCCATCACCTACACATCCAATGAGCAGGTAGAGGTCTACCGATTCAGCATCCCGGTTACCATCGGGGTTCCGTTGCTGGCGCTCTTTCTGCAGGCCTTTGTGCCGTTGCGGTTCCCACTGTTTGCCGTTTACCTGGACCTGCCGCTGCTGGTGACGATCTTTTTTGCGATGGCACGGCGCAGTCCTATTGCCGGCCTGTTCACCGGAGCGGTCATTGGCCTGGCGCAGGATATGCTCGGGCACAACCCGATCGGAATCTACGGAATCGCCAAGACCGTGGTGGGGTACGGAGCTTCGTCGTTGGGGGTGAAACTCGATGTCGAGAACGCCGGAGCCCGCCTGCTGGTGACGCTCGGGTTCTATCTGGTGCACTCCGCGGTCTATTTCACAGTAGCCCGGGCGCTCGTCAACATGCCTCAAACCTGGAGTTGGCCGCGCGGTATTTTGGCCGGCCTGGCCAATGCGGTACTTGGCGTGATTCTGTACTTCGTGCTGGACAAGTTTAAGCAGAGAACGTGAGCAATAGTTCCAGGTGCTCAGTGAAAACGGGGTTGTGACTTACGTTACTCCTGACTAAGAGCTGGCAGCCCGGGTGGGATTAGAATTGAGTTACAGCATTACATCGCAGTTTTCTGCTCGCTCGGCTAGGACCGCAGGCGTTCGTGGGCCGCAAATGAGAAATGAGAACTGAGAACTGAGAACAGATGTTCGGCCGCGACGAAAAAGTCTCCGCGATCCGCCTCACGGCGGCGCAGTACATCATCCTCGGTACATTCCTGATCCTCGCCTACGGATTGTGGCGGCTGCAGGTGATGCAGAGCGACTATTATTCGCTGGCCGCCGAAAAGAACCGCATCCGTAACGTGCCCGTACTCGCGCCTCGCGGCAAGATTTTAGACCGGGAAGGGCGCACAATTGTCGACAACTATCCATCATTTTCCGCGCTGCTGTTGCGCGACTCCTCGCGGGACCTGGCTGCTGACGCGGACTTGATCGCCCAGGGATTGCACCTCGATCCCAACGACGTGCGGGCGCGAATCCGGCGCTTCGCTTCGATGCCGCAGTACCAGCCGATTTTCCTAAAGGAAGACATTACTCCTGACGAACTCCAGTTCATCGAAGCGCATCGCAACGAGTTGCCGGAACTGGACACGATCATGGCTCACCGCCGCCTGTATCCCCGGAACGGATTCATGGCGCACCTGATCGGCTACGTTGGCGAGGTGAGCGAAGACATGTTGAACCAGCCCCAGTTCGAGCTGTACAACTCCGGGGACGTGGTCGGCATTTCCGGGGTCGAGCGGCAGTACAACACGCTGCTAATGGGCCAGAATGGATCACGCCAGGCTCTCGTCGACAGCCATGGCCGAGAAGTAGGACGTTTGGGCGAGACCGAAGCCGTGCCCGGCAAGCAACTCAAGCTGACGGTGGACATCGATTTGCAGATTGCCGCCGAACAAGCACTGGAAGGGAAGAACGGAGCCATCGTCGCCATGAATCCCCGCACCGGCGAGATTCTCGCCATGGTAAGCGGACCCACTTTTGATCCTAATGATTTCGCAGTGCGCGTGTCGCGCGATGAGTGGAACAGGCTGGTTACAGATCCTGACAAACCACTCCTGAACAAGGCTATTCAAGCGCAGCTCGCGCCGGGGTCCACGTTCAAGATCATCATGTCGGTTGCCGGATGGCAGGAGGGGATCGCCCAGACGCTGCACGTGAACTGTAACGGAGGCGCGGAGTTTTACGGCCGCCGCTTCGGTTGCTGGGTGAAAGGCGGACACGGTGAGGTCAGTCTGGAGAAAGCAATCTACCAGTCCTGCGACGTTTTCTTCTACACGCTGGCGGAAAAACTCGGCATCGACCGCATTGCAAAATACGCCACCGATCTTGGATTGGGCCAAAAGACTGGAATCGATCTGCCCAACGAAGTCAGCGGCGTCATGCCCTCGGAAGAATGGAAGATCAAAAATTTTAAGCAGAAATGGTTTGCCGGCGAAACGATTTCTGTTGGCATCGGGCAAGGGGCAGTCGCCATTACGCCGGTGCAGTTACTGCGCGCGGTCAGCGCAATCTCGATGGGCGGCCGCATGGTTGTGCCGCATGTCATCAATCCGACCGATATGCCGCCGGGATACGTCGAGGCGCAGCACTATACCGAAGTGAAGAACGTCCCGATTGACCCCAACGGCTGGAACTTCATCACCGACGCGATGTCACGGGTTCTGCTGCCGGAGGGAACCGCACCCTCCGCCCATGTACCGGGAATCGATATCGCGGGCAAGACGGGCTCAGCTCAGATTGTCTCGCTAACCACTCGCGCCAAGTTCAAGAACAGCGATGAACTGGCGCAAAACGGTTGGTTTGTAGGCTTCACTCCCCGGCGCAATCCGGAAATTGTGGTCTGCGTCCTGTTCCAAGGCGGCGAGCACGGCAAGTTAGCGGCACGTCTGGCAACGCAGGTCATCAAGGCCTACGTCGATAAACAACGCCGTACACCTCAGAAATTGGTGGAGAAGCCGAAGAGCGACGGAACGGTGGATATCGGCGGCTTGTGGACCGCGCCCGATTCTGACGGAAGCAAGGAAACACTGCAGGGGGGGCGTTTCGTTCTGGGTCTGCCAAAGAAGCCGCTAGCTGTTGCCTTGGCAGCACCGGGAATGCCCCAATGAGCTCACTAGGAGCTGAGGAGCTAAAAGCCAAAAGCTTGTAACTGTTTTTATGGCACGTTACGTTTCATACCGCGATTTCGACTGGGTCCTGCTGGGCTTCGTGCTCATCATCTGCGGCATGGGGGTGATGGAGATCCATAGCGCCACCATGCACACGAAGTTTGCCGGCGCTCAGGTTCGCCAGGTCTATTGGGTCATGGCCGGCGTAGGCGCGATGTTCCTGGTCAGCCTGGTCAACTACCAGGCATTGCTCGATCAAATCCACTGGTTCTACATCGCTGGTGTGGGCTCACTGATGGCCGTGATGGTCTTCGGACAGAAATATCTGGGGGCGCGACGCTGGATCAAAATGCCCGGCGGGAACCACTTCCAGCCATCAGAATGGGTAAAACTCATTCTGATCCTCGCCGTTGCCAAGTATTTCGCCGACATGCGCCAGCGCGAGCTTTCCTGGCCCGATTTCATGAAAGCCGGGGCGATTGTCGGTATTCCCATGTTGATGGTCCTGGCCCAGCCGGATCTGGGCACGGCCCTGACCTATGTCCCGATCGCTATCATGGGAGTGTTTCTGGGTGGATTGCAGTGGAAGCAGGGGATGACGGTGGCCCTGCTGGCGGCAATCGCCATCGGGGCGGTCTTCTTCACGCCTCGGGTGCACGTGCTGAAGTCGTACCAAAAGCAGCGTTTGACCAGTTTCATCGATCCCGAACTGGACCCTCAAGGTTCGGGGTACCAAGTTGAGCAATCCAAGATTGCCGTGGGGTCGGGGGGCCTTTGGGGCGGGAAAGGCTCACAAACCCACGGCGCTTTCCTCCCGGTTCCACAAACCGACTTCATTTTCGCCGCGTTCGCCGAGGAACATGGATTCGTAGGCGCTCTCGGGGTTCTGCTGCTATACTTCATTGTGCTGATGCGTTTGACCCAGAACGCGCAAACAGCGCCCGACCGCGCTGGCACGTTTGTGGTGATGGGTGTGGTGGCTGTGCTTAGCTTCCATATCCTGGTCAATGTCGGCATGGTGGTTGGCTTTATGCCGGTCACCGGAATACCCCTGCCGCTGATGAGTTATGGTGGGTCTTCCGTGTTGTTCATGTTCCTGGCGCTGGGGATGGTTATGAATGTTCGTATGCGCCGCTTCGTAAACTAGCTGGCTGAATGGATTCAGACGAGCCAGGTAGGACGAACAGGAGCAACGGGTTCAGGAACGGGGAAGACGGCAGGAAGCAGTTTGCTGCGCTTGGAGGCGCAGCCCCAAAAAATATCGATCGCCCTCGCGTAAAGGGGGCATTTCACCGGCTAGTCGAGCAGCAGAAGGCCGGGCAGGATTGCAGCTGAGCAGTTAGCCGGGCAGGGAACGGCCCCCCGACCCAATTGGGTCTGAGAGTGCGGTCACAAACCCCGGCAGAAGTTAAAGCGATAAGTGCAAAAGATTCCCAAGCTTGTGCAGCGGACTCGGCGAAGCGTAGAGCGCTTTGGCTCAGTCCGTCCCCCATTTGGGGCCGCATCGCGACGCTCAATCCTCCCGCTCCTAACCTGACTCCGCCCCGGTGAACCCCGTCCTCGAAGACGGGACCGGAGTGTTTGATGAACAAGGAATTATTTGTCTCTTCCACCCCTCACGAAACCAAGGTGGGCCTAGTGGAAGACGATCTGCTCGCGGAAGTCTACTTAGAACGCGAGAACGAGTACACCTTAGCCGGCTCCATCTATAAGGGCCGCGTAACGCGCGTCCTGCCCGGCATGCAGTCGGCTTTCGTCGACATCGGCCTGGAACGCGACGCGTTCCTCTATGTTTCCGACTTTATGGAGTTGGAAGAGCACGACGACGATCTGACCGATGTTGTCCCGGCAAACCGCGGAGTACAGGATTTGCGCCAGCAGCCGGCCCGAGCAGAGGCTTCCCCGGTGGCCGACGCGGTTGAGACCGCAGACACGGCAGAGTCCGATCTGCAGCCCGACTCGAATGAAGGATTTGTTGAGACTGACAATCAGGGTGACGTTCCGCCGCAGCTTTCGGCCGGAAGCATAGCCGAGCCAGGTGGCGATTCGCAAAACCGCGAACGCGGTGGCTGGCGCGGACGCCGTCGCCGGCGTGGGGGACGTCGCGATGGCCGTGATCGTGTGTCGGATCGAGGTTCGGATCGTGGTGGGGAGCGAACTCCCGACCGAGCTTCTGAACGCGGGCCGGAGCCGCGCTTCACTCGCCCCGTAGAGCCGGCGCCGTTCCGCACGGCGGATTCCGGCAGGATTCAGCCTTCGGGTCCTCCTCCCGGATATCAACCCATTCTGCTCCCCGGAGAGTCCATCTCCAAGTACCAGCGTTGGGCGCAGCAACCGCCGGCGCAGCAAGCCCCGGTTCGGGAGGCGGTCACTGAAGTTGTGTCGGGCGCCCCCACGGAGCCCGTAGCGCCTCTTGCCGCCACATTCCCGGAGGATGAGCCGATCTTCGCCGTTGCCGAGGCCGTCGCGGAGCCTCTTCACGAGGAGCACGAACACATTCGAGCGAATCACGACGAGCCCGCGGAGTCAGCCTCGACCACGACTGACTGGAATCACGAATTCCGCCGTCCGGAAGAATCGGGTATCCCCGCTCTCGGGTGGCCAGGAGAGTCGAGCGTTACGGTTGAAGAAGAGGAAGTCCGCGAGGAAGAGACTCGTGAAGCCGAGAGCGACCGGAACCTAGCACCCGATCCAGTCGATCAACCCGTGCGCTCCGTGCGCGAGGAGCAGGCTCCAGTCTTCGCCGCTCCGGGCACGATGGAAGAAGAGACCATCGACGAAGAGGAAGCGGATGCCGTCCATTACGAAGCTTCGTCCGATGAAGGTTACGAAGAATTCGAAGAGGAGACCCATGCTGCGGGCCAGCCCGCGCACCTGAACGGCGACGCCCGGGAAGCCGTTTCTGAAATCCACTTGGCGTCCATCGCTGAGTCGGGCGAGGCCCATCCCGCGGAAGGTGCCCCGGCGGAGGGTGAAGAAGACAGCGAAGAATTGGAACTCGAAGAGGCCCAGGCGGAAGCGGAGGCCATGCTCGACGCCGAGGCGCGTGGCGACGGCAGTGTCGATGCCCGGGTGGAAGTTCGGGCCCCGGCGGCCACTGCCGGTTATACGCAGCGCACGCAGCGCCCCCGACCCGGTTACGACCGTGACCGCCAGGGTGGCCCGCGCGACCGCCAACGCCGTGGCGGAGGCGGACGACGTTTCCGTCGCCGCGAGAACGCGCCGGTTCCCCTGATCAGCGACTTGCTCAAGGAAGGCCAGGAAATCCTGGTCCAGATCGCCAAGGAGCCCATTGGCAAGAAGGGCGCGCGCATCACCAGCCACATCGCGCTGCCCGGGCGTTTCCTGGTCTACATGCCCACAGTCAACCATACGGGAGTTTCGCGCAAGATTTCTTCCGAGGAAGAGCGACAGCGCCTCAAGCGGATCATCCTGAGCGAGCGCGAAAACGGTCACGGAGGCTTCATCGTCCGTACCGCCGCGCAGAGCGCCAGTGAAGAAGAACTCCGCGCTGACATCCGCTTTCTGAAGGGATTGTGGCAGGACATCAAGAATCGTGCCGAGAGTTCGAAGCCGCCCGCACTCATCTACCACGACCTCAACGTCGTGGAACGTGTGCTGCGCGACCAGGTCACTTCCGACTTCAGCGTGATCTGGGTCGACACCGAACCGGAATATGAGCGGGTGCTGCGCTTCTTCAACCGGTTCCAACCCGCGATGGTCAAGCGGGTGAAGCTCTATACCAAGGAGACGCCTCTGTTCGAGCAATTCGGCCTCGCCGAAGAAATGAACAAGGCGCTCAAGTCAAAGGTGTGGCTCAAGAGCGGAGGCTACATCGTTATCAACCAGACCGAAGCGCTGGTTGCGATCGACATCAACACCGGGAAGTATGTCGGCAAGACGGCGCGTCTCGAAGACACCATCGTCAAGACCAACGTCGACGCGATTAAAGAGATTGTCCGCCAGATCCGACTGCGCGATCTCGGCGGCATCATCATCATCGACTTCATCGACATGGATGAGCGCCGCAACCGCCAGCGCGTCATGCAAGCCTTGGAAGAGGAACTCCGCCACGACCGCGCGCCTTCAAAGACCCTCCAATTCAACGACTTCGGGCTGGTCGCGATCACCCGCAAGCGCGTCAAGCAATCGCTCGAACGCACCATCGGCGCGCCTTGCCCGTACTGCGAGTCAACCGGATATGTGAAATCGGTGACCACGGTTTGTAATGAGATTTACGTCGAAATGCGGAAGATTGCGAAACATCTGGAGCACGAAGATGTCATGCTGCGTGTGCATCCCGACGTGGCTAAAGAGTTGAAATCGAACAACGGCCGCTTGCTCAACGAGATGGAAGAGATGACAAAACGCACCATCATCGTGAAGAGCGATCCGGCAGTGCACCAGCAGCAGTTTGATATCAACTGAGCTGTCAGCTATCAGCTTTCAGGCATCAGTAAGGACGGGCGGAGTCGCCCGTCCTTTCTTGTTGGTGTGCCGAGCATGTTCGACCGCTTGAGGGTGAAAGTCCCTTTGACAACCTGATGGAGGTGAAGTCATAGCGAAGCGCAAGGGTGAAATCACACTCGCCGTGAGGCGGGGCCTGAAAGAAGCGTGGAGCAAAGGTGCGAGCCAATGAACAAGAACCGGATAGGAGGCCTACGGTGGCGGGCGAGCGGGCCAATGACTGCAAAGCCCATATCCATCAAGCTCACTGGTGGTAGATCCGGTGGTTGCGCGTCGGTGCTGGAACGTCTTGAAACTTGGTTACGCCGCCGACTCCGGTCGGTGGTGTGGAAGCAATGGAAGCGCGGACGGACACGGTTTCGCGAACTTCGCAAGCGGGGCGTCGCTCAGGACCTCGCGGCACAAACTGCCGGGAGTCCTCACGGCCCGTGGCGGATTGCGCACTCGCCCGCTCTCCACATCGCTTTGCCGAATGCCTACTTTGCCCAGCTCGGACTCCCGCCTATGGTCGTGCGGCCGGTTTAATCCGCCGAACCGCCGTATGCGGACCCGCATGTACGGTGGTGTGGCAGGGGAGGCGGGGCGACCCTCCCCTATGCCGATCTCTCTTCGGTGGCGGCAGATCGGTGCTGCGAGGATCCTATCGAGGATCTGAGGGTGAGGTTGGAGGGATAAACGGTCTAGCCGACGTTGGCGAGAGTCTTCACCGCGGCGTCAGCCTGATTCCGCAGCTTCTGGACCGACTCGTGGATCGAACGCGAGGCTGCGCCCGCGCCGCTCTGCTCGGCTCCTTTCGCTACGCTACCGGCTTCCTCGGTGGAAGTGCTGGCCATATCCAGCAACACCACCACGGAGTCTGCGTGCAGTTTCCAGAGAGATGACATCTTCTGGCTGCGCTTGAGTTCTTCCAGTTCCGTGCGGAGGCGCGCGGAAATCGAGACCATCCGGATCAAAGTGCGGGCCACGTCAGCGCGCGTGCTTTTCTCTTCCAGAAACGGAGCGTTGTAGGCATCCGCCTCGGGTGCGGTTAGCGTCAGGTTGAAGAAGCGCATAGGGACAACCTGGCGAAATTTTGGATCGGCCACACGCACAAACACTCGAATCGATTCCTCGACGCGACGCAGCTTGCCTTCCTCTGCCGAAATCTGTTGCGCGGTAACCGCAGGCGGCTGGAACACAGGAACCGCGGCCGGAGCCTTGGCCGATGCCGCTCTCGCAGCTTTGGGCGCTGCTCCGGTGCCGCCTGCGAAGCGCGAGGTCTGCGCGGCTGGCGTGAGCAGCGATCGCCGGATCGGCGGGCGCCGGTCCAGTTCTTTTTTCAATTTCGAAACCCGCCGGAATTTTTCAAAGGTGCTGCCGTAGTCGGCCTCCAGCAGTTGTTTCTCTTGAAGAGCGGCCACGTGGTCCACCGTGACTTCTACGCCGTCAACCGTGGTGAGAATGGTTCCGCCCATTTCTTCCAGTGCCTGGCCGAAGGTCTTGATCTCGCCCAGAGCTTTGGCAAACAACTCATCAAATTTCTTGCCGAAAGTCGCGTTGTACGCCGAAACCGTGGCCAGCACTCCGGGATGATAAAACGAGGCATCCAGCCACTGCTTCAATTCACGAACGCGCCCGATAATTCCGGAATCAATCAG
The DNA here is from genome assembly GCA_049792875.1 of Candidatus Sulfotelmatobacter sp. GTDB lineage: Bacteria > Acidobacteriota > Terriglobia > Terriglobales > Acidobacteriaceae > Sulfotelmatobacter. The sequence goes on along the minus strand of JBARBI010000207.1, from coordinate 84,975 downwards.
CATGTTGAAGTCCCGGAAGCGGGCAATTTCTTCGCGCAAGGGATCAAAACGCCGCAGCAATTGGACATGCTCCTCAGGCAGCGAGGGCACGTCGGTATCGGCGAGGATTTCAATCAGCGCGATTTCAAAAGGCGAAAGAGGCAGTGCCCCATCCAAGCCGTAGCCGCTTTGTTCCCACTGGCCGGGCACCCGCGGATGCCGGTAGAGGAAGGTCGCGATCAAGTCGGTCTTGTCGCGGTTCACATCGCTGGGTTCGCGGCGCCGGACGAAGTACCGCAAGAGAGCCTCGGCAACTTCAGAATCCGTGTCCGGAGTCAGAGCCACCCGTACCATCGCGGGCGTAATCGCCATATCCAGCAAATGCAGCCACCGGTACATGCGGGACAGCGTGGTCGGAAGTTCGCGCTCGGAGTGGCGCAGCGCGTCCTCGTCGAGACCGCTCGGAATGGGTACGTCCCCGCCGAGCGCGTCCCGCATGAGCTTCTGGTAGAAGCCCTGGACGGTCGCCAGAATGGCTAATTCAAACCGAAGATCTTCGGCCAAATATGCCCCCGAGAGCAAGAGTTCGCACTAAAACTTTACTGATGTCTAAGTAAAAACGAGAAGTTACTTGTGGTGCAAGTTACCACCGGTGCGCCACTGTCCGGGTAGGGAACCTTTCCCAGAGGTACATGGACTTCTGCGCGGATGCACGTTGACGAACCGAGGCGTGAAAAGCCGGGACTCGACCCGCCCGGAAATCCATCGCGAAGCGGCGGCATGGTGCAGGACGGAAGTCCTGGGTGCCAAGCAATGGAACCGAGTCCCGAAGGGACGGCACAGGTCTACCCCACACTGTTCGTCGCGACGGGATCTGTTGTCCAAACAGGGCTCAAAACACGACAGTCTTGTTCCCGTACAACAGCACACGGTTCTCCACATGCCAGCGCACCGCGCGCGACAACACGACCTTTTCCAGGTCGCGCCCGTTGCGGATGAGGTCTTCCACCGTGTCGCGGTGCGACACTCGAACAACGTCTTGCTCGATGATGGGGCCATCGTCGAGCACCTCGGTGACGTAATGGCTGGTGGCGCCAATGAGTTTGACGCCCCGTTCGAATGCCTGATGGTAGGGCCGAGCGCCGACAAAGGCGGGAAGAAAAGAGTGGTGAATGTTGATAATCCGCTGCGGATACCGGTTGACAAAATCGTTGGACAGAATCTGCATATACCGCGCCAAAACCATGAAATCCGGCTTTTGTTCATCAATCAAAGCATGGATCTCTGCCTCGGCCTGGCTCTTGTTGTCTTTCGTTACTGCAACGATGGCATAAGGGATTTTGTAGAAGTCGGCAATCGCCTGGTTGTCCGCGTGGTTGGAGATGATCAGCGGAATGTCGCAGGCCAGTTCGCCGCTCTTGTGGCGATAAAGCAGATCGACCAGGCAGTGGTCATACTTCGAAACCAGAATAATCATGCGCTGCCGTTGCGACGACTGCGCCAGGCGCCACTTCATCTGGAAGGCCTCCGCCACGGGCGAGAAGTGCCTGCCGAAGTCCGCCAGGTCGATATCGAAATCCTTGGGATCGAACTCCACCCGCATTAGAAAGAGTCCAGACTCTTCGTCGGCGTGCTCGTCGGCGTGCAGGATGTTGCCGTTGTGCCGGTAGACGAAGTCGGCGATGGTCGCAACCTCGCCTTTGCGGTCGGGACAGGAGATCAGCAGGATGGCGGAATTCTTCATCGGTATCGCCGCCGTCCCGGCGGCCTCTGTGCCGGCGAGACGCCAGCGCTACTTCTTGAGTTCTTTCAATATCTCCCGCGCGGCGTTCGCGCCCGACCCTCCGGTCAGTCCTGCCCCGGGATGCGTCCCGCTCCCGCACAAATACAAGTTCTGAATCGGTGTCCGGTACCGCGCCCAATCGAGCAGCGGGCGCATGGTAAAGAACTGGTCGAGTGCCAGGTCCCCGTGAAATATCTGCCCGCCGGTCAGGCCGTACTTTTCTTCCAGATCCCGGGGCGTGATGATCTGATGGGTCAGAATCAGTTCGGGCAGATTCGGCGCATATTGCGAGAGCGTCTGTACGACCGTCTGGCCGAGCGCCTTGCGTTGCTCTTCCCAATCGCCTTTCAGTTTGTAGGGCGCGTACTGCATATAGATCGACATCACGTGCTTGCCTTCAGGAGCCAGCGCCGGATCGGTTAGCGATGGGATCGTGGCTTCGAGATACGGTTGTCGCGAGAAATTTCCGTATTTCGATTCGTCGAACGCGCGCTCCAGATAGTCAATCTCGTTGCCGATGTGAATCCGTCCCTTGAGCGCCGTGACGTCGCCGTTCTTGAGTGCCGTGAATTGTGGCAACCCGGACAGCGCGAGGTTTACCTTCGCCACCGTGCCATTCCCGCGGTAATGCTGCAACTTCTGCACGAAGTCGGGCGAAAGGTGTGTGGGATCGGTCAGCTTCAGCAGTGTGCGTTTTGGGTCAGCGTTCGAGATGACCGCCTTTGAGTGGATCTCTTCCCCCGTGGAGAGCAGCACACCCGTGGCGGCCCCGTTCTGTACCCGAATCTCGATGACCTCGGCGCCGGTGCGAATCTCCACACCCGCGGCCTTGGCCGCCGATGCCATCGCTTGTGTAACCGCGCCCATGCCTCCCGCCGCAAAGCAGGCCGAGCCCGCGGGATGAGGATCTGCTGCCGCGCGGATCAGCAACACGAGTGCGCTTCCCGCCGACCACGGACCGAGAAATGTTCCAAAAACGCCGCGGGCCGCGATCACCGCGCGCAGCAGTTCCGTCTCGAAATATTCCGAGGCTAAATCGGCCACTGCCATCGGTCCCCAGCGCAGCAGGCGGAACATGTCTTTCTTGCCCAGCTTGCGGATCGCGCGCCCGGTCTTGAGCATGCTCCAAAGATCGCCGTTACTCGGATGGTCTATGTCAGGCGGCGTCGTGGCCAGCGCCTCGCCGATGATCTTGGCGATCTTCCCCAGTGATTGTTGAAATTCGGGGTATTTCACAGCATCCTTCTGTGAAAACGCTGTGATTTCCTGCGCCGACTTGTTCTCGTCCTGATACAGCGAAAGCGCGCGCCCGTCAGGCGAGAGCGCGGTCACGCAAATGTCCGGCGTGATCAGCCGCAAGTCGTGCCTTTCCAAGCGCATGTCGCGGAGAATTTCCGGACGAATCGGGCCCGCCGTGTGTGCCAGCGTCGAACAACGAAATCCGGGATGAAACTCGTCGGTCACCGCGGCTCCGCCGACCTGTGGGCTGCGCTCGAGCACAAGCGGCTTAAACCCGGCCTTGGCCAGATAGAAAGCGGTAACCAGCCCGTTGTGGCCGCCCCCAATGATGATAATGTCGCGCGCTTCGGACATGCTATGCCGCTCCCTTGATGTCTTTCAGGATTTCCAGCGCTGCCAATCGCCCGTTCGCACCCATGATGCCGCCGCCCGGGTGCGTCGCCGATCCGCACATGTAGAGGTTCTTGATGGGCGTGCGGTACTGCGCCCAGCCCGGGACGGGCCGTAGGAAGAAAAGCTGTTCCAGCGAAAGCTCACCTTGGAAGATGTTCCCCTCGCTCAGTCCCCACTCGCGTTCCAGATCGAGCGGAGTGATCACCTGCTTGTGAATGATGAGATCCTTGATGTTCGGAGCGTACTCGGCAATCGTATTCACCACGGTGTCGCCAAAGGCTTCCTTCTGATCGTCCCACGTGAGCCCCGGCCGCAGCTTGTAGGGTGCATATTGCACAAAGCACGACAGCACATGCTTGCCCGGAGGCGCAACGGAAGGATCGGTCAACGATGGAATCACCATGTCAATGTACGGCCGCCGCGAGAAGTTACCATACTTCGCGTCATCGTACGCGCGTTCCATATACTCGACCGAAGGTGAAATCGAAATCGCCCCGCGCAGATGCGCGCCCGGCCCGGGCATGCATTTAAAATTCGGCAGCCCATCCAGTGCCATGTTCACCTTGCCCGAGGAGCCGCGAAACTTATAACGATTGATTTCCTCGAGAAAGTCTCCGGGAAGGTGCTCGGCGCCCATAAACTTCGTGAATGTCAGCCGCGGATCGACGCTGGAAGAAATTACGTCTGCGTAAACTTCATCTCCGTTGGCGAGGACTACGCCCTTTGCCCGGCCATTCTTGACAATGATCTGCGAGATCCCCGACTGCGTGCGGATCTCCACGCCCGCCTCGCGTGCCGCGTCCGCAATCGCATTCGAAATCGCGCCAGTGCCGCCCCGCGCAAACCCCCACGCGCGAAACGCTCCGTCGATCTCACCCATGTAGTGATGCAGTAACACATACGCTGTTCCCGGAGAGCGTACGCCCAGAAACGTCCCAATGATCCCCGAGGCCGACATCGTCGCCTTCAGCACGTCGGTCTCAAACCATTGATCCAGAAAATCAATGGCGCTCATGGTCATGAGCTGCACCTGGTTGTACTTGTCGTAGCTCGACATTCCTTGGAAACGTCGTCCAATGAACAACAGTTTCATCAGTTCGCGAGGGTTCAGCGTTGTGGGATCAGGCGGCACCATGCTCAGAATCGGTTTTACGAACCGGCACATCGCCTGCATCGCCTTGCCGAACTCGTCGTAGGCTTCGGCGTCAACGCGGGAGTGGCGAGCAATCTCGCGATGCGTCTTGCCATGATCGTTCACGCGCCACAGATAATCGCCGCTGGGCATGGGCGTAAATGTCCCGTCGAGGGGAAGAATTTCGAGACCGTGGCGGGGAAGATCGAGATCGCGAATAATCTCCGGCCGCAGCAGCGACACAACGTAGGAGCAGACGGAGAACTTGAACCCTGGCACAATCTCTTCAGTGCAGGCCGCGCCGCCCAGCACGTGGCGCCGTTCCAGCACGAGCACCTTCTTGCCGGCGCGTGCCAGGTAGGCGGCATTGACGAGGCCGTTGTGGCCGCCACCGATGACGATTACGTCGTATGAATTAGAACCAGCCATTCGCTTTTAGCTCCTATGCTCTTAGCCTTAACGCTCGGGTGTGGGAAACGCAATAATACTCGCGATGACGAGGGCAAAGGAAAGAAGATCAGAGCCCGCTGGGAAGGACGGTCCATTGGAGAATGCGGTGCATGGGGCGGTTCATTCTAACGTATTCCGAGTATGATTGTCGCGATGAGACGCGAAGTGGTCTGAACCTCTTCAAGGGTTCGATGAGGCCGTAGCCACAACCAAGGATCGGATGATCCTGAATCACTGACCTCGTCGGCCAGACAATCGCATTTCATTTGGCGTCATCCCGAAGCCCCGCGTTCTCTCCAGCGGGGCGAGGGATCTCCGGCTGATCTATTGTCGGTTCGGGCTTGTAAACATCTCTCCACTCGGCCAGGTCGTCCCAGCGCGGATTCATTGATTCGATGAGCCTCATCGTTTTGCTCCGCCGCCAGCCTTTGATTTCCTTTTCTCGGGAAATGGCCGCGTCTGGGTAAGAGAAGCGCTCGTAGTACACGAGGCGGGTCAGGTTGTAACGGCTGGTAAAGCCTGGTATCCGCTTGTTCTTGTGCTGCCAGACTCGACGTCGGATATCGCCGGTTATTCCGGTATAGAGGACAGCCGATTTTGGTCCTTTGGTCATGATGTAGACGAAGAATTGCTTGGGAGGGCGTATAGCCTTTCCTTAGCACCGTACGATTGATAATGTCTGTAACGGATGAACATGAGACTGTGGAGTCCGGAGATCCCTCGCCCCGCTGGAGAAAACGCGGGGATTCGGGATGACGCATTCGGAAGGAGCGCCGGGGTATAATCCCGCTTCGGGTCAAATCCCGTCGAGGCTATCATCTTGCCCATTGGAACCGCATTTCACGAGAGAACGTTCCCCCTCTGCCACAGCCTGAATTACCGCGAGTGGTCCGGTTACTACACCGTGAGCGTGTATGAGGTCCATCACGAGCACGAGTACAACGCCATCCGCAACGCCGCTGCGCTCATCGATATCTCGCCGCTCTACAAGTACCTGATCACCGGCAAGGATGCGACGCGCCTAGTCAACCGCGTCATCACCCGCGATATCAACAAGGTCAAAGTGGGCCAGGTGATTTACTGCTGCTGGTGCGACGAAGAGGGGAAAGTCATCGACGACGGTACGATCTCCCGCCTCGAAGAGAACGTATATCGCTGGACGGCCGCCGACCCCAGCCTGCGCTGGTTCCGCCAGAACGGCCTGAACATGGACGTCCACGTCGAAGATATCTCCGAGAAAGTCGCCGCGCTCGCCTTGCAAGGTCCGACCTCCGCCAAGTTGCTGAAGGCGGTCGCCGATGCCGATATTGCCAACCTGAAATACTTCCGTGTTACCCGCGGCAAGATTGCCGGTGTGCCGGTCGACATTTCGCGCACTGGCTACACCGGCGATCTCGGCTACGAGATCTGGATACCATGGAATGACGCGGTGAAAGTGTGGGATGCTCTCGCTGATCAGGGCAAGCAATTTGATTTGCACGCCGCGGGCATGCTGGCCCTTGACGTTGCCCGCGTCGAGGCCGGGTTGCTGCTCATCGAAGTCGACTACACCAGTTCCAAGAAGGCGCTGATTCCATCCCAGAAGTTCTCACCCTTCGAACTGGGCTTCGCCAAGATGGTCCATCTCGCGAAGGAAAATTTCATCGGCAAACGGGCACTGGAGCAAGACGCAAAAAATGGCGTGCTGCGGCAGTTGGTCGGTCTCGAAGTCGATTGGACCGACGTCGAACAGCTGTACGAGCGCTACGGTCTGACCCCTGCAGCGCCGGCCCAGGCCTCGCGCGTGGCCGTGCCCGTGTATTCAGGCGCGAAGCAGGCTGGCAAAGCGACCACAACCAGCTGGTCGCCGATCCTGAAAAAGCTAATCTCGCTGGCCAGCGTCGAGACTGAGTATGCGAAGCCCGGAACCGCACTTCAGATGGAAATCACGATCGAGGCGATGCGCCTCAAGACGAACGTGAAGGTGACGAACCTCCCGTTCTTTAATCCCCCGAGGAAGACCGCGACGCCCGTCTAACGTTGCATGTGGGGACAGCCGCCCTCGGCTGTCCGCCGGGCGCAGCCCGGCTGGTGGTCTTTGATCTTGCCGCGGAATGGTTTGCACGAAAGCGAGCTTGGCTCGCTGGACAGCCGATGGCGGCTGTCCCCACATAATCTTGGTCTCGAGCGTTTCTAGGCCGGGGACGCAGCTCTCGCCGCCCGCCGCTTTCCAGCCCAGTAGATCCATGCTCCAATCACCACCAGCGCTCCGCACCCTCCGATCACTTTCAACATCGCCAGCGGCTTGTTCGGTTCATCCGGCTGCGGAACCAGAGACAGCGCGATCGTCAAGCCCGTGGTCAGGAATCCGACGGTCGCCACCAACTTCGCCACACTCTTCCCTCCAGGCACTCGAATCACGTCCGGTCCCGCAGGTTCGCGCTGGAGCTTGATCATCGCCGCAAACAAATACAGATAGGGAATGAAATACGTAATCACCCCCATGCTGACCAGAACATCGTACGCACCCTTCACGCTAGTGCCTGCCTGCCCAAGAAAAATGAACACGGCGCCCAGAAAGAACTGTGTCAGCAACGCCACCCACGGCGTCTTCCATCGCGGATGCAACGCCCCAAACGCCGGTGGCAGGAAGCGATCCAGGCCCGCAACAAAGGGGAGGCGGGCCACCGCCGCCAGATAGGCTCCAGCCGCGCCAATGTTACTCAGTGCGATCAGAAACGCGGCGAGCGGCAATACCCCCGGATATCCCACGCGCGACGCGGTTTTCGACACGGCCTGCACCAGTCCCTGCAGGCTGTTGACTTCCGTGGAAGGCAAGGCGAGCAGCACGCAGATCGTCCCCAGGATGTAGCAGATGGTCACCGTGACCCCGCCCGATAGCAATGCCAGAGGAATGGTGCGGCGCGCGTCCTTGATTTCCTCCCCCATGAACGACGCCGTCTCGCATCCTCCGAACGCAAACGTGAGTACCGACCAGAAAATAATGTCGTTGAAATGCGTGCTGGGAATCATGGAATGCACCGTGAAGGAAGTCGCCGACCCGTAACGATGCCATGCCACAAAACCCATCAGAATGACGATGCCCACAGGAACCCACATCGCGATCGCGCCCACGTTGTGGAGCCATTTCCCCACATCAAGCCCGACAACATTCAACAGCGTGGCCGCGCTCAAAGTGAGCAACGAAAAAACGATGTAGAACGTTGCATTGCCGGAAAGGTGTTCCCAATTCGCCTGCCGCATGAACAACACGTTGCTCGCCGCGAAGTAGAGCACAGCCGGGAAGTAAGGCAGATTGCTGGTCCAATAGGTCCACGCCGACATGAAGCCTGAAAAGTCGCCGAAGGCGCGCTTGCTCCACACGTAAAGCCCGCCCTCATTGGGATAGCGCGATGAAAGCTCCAGCACCGAAAGCGCAAGGGGCGTGTAAAAACAAAGCCATGCTCCAACCCAGATGACGATCGAACTCGGTCCTGCCGCAGCCGCGGTTGCAATCCATCGCAAACTGATGCCGGTGATCACATAGAACAGCACCAGGTCACGGAATCCCATCACCTGCCGTGGACGGTTCGGGTCTTCCGCCTCAGCGATGGACACGCCAGGCGCGAGAAAACCGATGCTATCCGCTGGTTGCTTCGGATTGGATTCTGCCAATAGCGTATCCCGGGGTCAGCTTAACGTGAGCAAGAAGAAGAGGAATAACACCGCCTCGCGCCTGCGGCAAGGCGAAAGTTTCAGGGTTGGCGCATCATCCGTGGGAAACTCACGAAGACGGCTGGTTGCGCTTGCTGCGCTTCCAATACAAATACCCCGGCACCCCGATCAGCACGATCGCGGTTCCCCAGAACGCCTCGGTGGGCCGTGTGATGATCGTATTCAGAGTCCAGGCCGCGCCGATCAGCACATAGATCGCGGGTAGCCACGGGTACCCCGTACAACGATACGGCCGCGGAATCTCCGGCCGCTTCCAGCGCAACAGGAACATCCCGATCACCGTCAGCGTGTACGACAGCACCATGCCGTAAATGACGTAGGTGTAAAGCTGATCATAGCGTCCGCTCAGGGTGAGCGCCGCGGCCCAGACGCCCTGCCCGATCAGGCTGAATGCCGGCGTCCGCCATTTTGGATGGATGACCGCCATGCGCTTGAAGAAAACGCCGTCCTGCGCCATGGCGAGATAGACCCGTGCGCCCGAGAGCGTGCACGTAGCAGCCGCACTGAAACAGGAAATCGCGATCATGAGCGAAAGCCACACTGCTGCCCCCGGTGAAAACAATGCCGCCGCGGCCGCGTGCGCAATCGTTTCGTGTGTGGCGATCTCCTTCAGCGGCAGTGCGTACATATACGTCAGGTTCATCGCAATGTAGATGACTCCCACCGCGAGCACGCCCAGCACCATAGCGAGCGGCACGTTGCGTCGCGGCTCCTTCACTTCGCCCGCGACCCAGGTGATGTATACCCACCCGTCGTAAGCCCAGAAGACGGCGATTAATCCCACGCCCAGCATCGAGATCAACTGTGCAGGTCCGAGTCCCATCGTCAGGCCAACACCGTGTGGGTGAAAGTTCGACCAGTGCCCCTTGCCGACGGCAAATCCCAGAACCACAAATGCACCCATGGCCGCGAACTTGGTCCATGTGGAAACATTCTGCAGCAGTGTCCCCCAGCGGAGTCCTACTACGTTGACGTAAGTCAGGACAGCGATCAGTACAAGCCCCAGCAGATGTGCGCGAGTTACGACGATGCTGGCGAAAGCAATCACTACGTGGTCCCGCGAGACGACCGGGAAGACCTCCCCCACATACGCTGCCGACGCCACGGATAGCGCGGCGATGCTTCCTCCGTTGGCCACGCTGAACAGCATCCAGCCGTAGAGAAATGCGATCAGGTCGCCGTAAGCCTCGCGCAGATAAATATACTGTCCGCCCGAGTCCGGGAACATCGAGCCCAACTCCGCAAACGCAAAACAGGCGCAAAGCGATATTAGCGCCCCCATTACCCACACCAGCAGAAACAGAACAGGCTGTGGCAGCGGCCCGGCGATGTCTTTCGCGGTCAGAAAAATCGACGACCCGATGATTCCGCTGACCAGCAAGAGTATTGAGTCGAGCAGTCCGAGTCCGCGGACCAGAGTCGGCCCTTGGTCAGGTTCGGAGCTGGAAGACAGCGATGTTCCATTGGCAGGCAGAACCGGAATCGGCTCCATTATCCGATGCCCAATTCGTCGGATGATTCCAGCGCCGTGCCGCAACGCCGGCAGATCACAGAGGAGCAGTCGCCGCAGGTCAGCGGATCGTTCACCTCTTCCGCACAATTCGGGCAGTAAAGTGATGCGGGTTCGGGATCAGGCTCGGGCTGGGGATTCTGAGAGCGTGTCACCATGAAGAAAAGAACTGTAGCATAGACGCAGCGCCGCCGTCCCGCCGCCACTCGCGAGCGCAGTCACTGGCGCTACAATCGGAAACGATATGCCCGATAGACTCCCAACTCCCGACGAAAAACTGCAACTCGAATTTAATCGCTGGGCGGCCGCAGGTGAGGGCGCAAAGATGGAACGCCATCACCTCGACATCACTGAGAAGACGATTCGCCACATGAATCTGCGTCCCGGCGAGCGTGTGCTCGACCTCGGCTGTGGCTCCGGCTGGGCCACGCGGCTACTGGCGAGGCTCGTAGGCGAGGGTCCGGAGGGCTTCGGGCAAGTCGTCGGTCTCGACGTTTCCGACGAAATGGTCCGCCAGGCGCGCGAGGCCTCCAAAGACTTCGAGAACATTCTTTATGTCTGGGGTTCGGCGCAGCAGATTCCGTGGGGAGAAAACTTCTTTGACAAAGTCCTCTCGGTGGAATCGTTCTACTACTATCCCGACCAGGATCGTGCGCTGATGGAGCTATTTCGCGTGCTCGCGCCACGCGGCAGGGTGTTTATTCTGATTAACCTCTACAAAGACAATCCCTATTCGCTTCAGTGGGTCGACAAGCTGAAGGTACCGGTGCACGTGCGCTCGGCAGCCGAATATATTGAACTGTTCAAGAAACACGCATTCGAAGATGTCGAGGCAGTGCGCATCCCCGACGACACGCCTACTCCCGATGATTATCAGACCAAGTCGTTCAACAGCCTCGACGACCTCCGGGCGTTCAAGAGGGAGGGAGCGCTGCTGCTCATGGCGTCGAAGCCGGACCTGCGCACCCCGCTTCCGGGCTACGCGATCTACTGACTTGATTAAGCGATTTCACTAAATGCTGTCATCATCATCATCGTGATGGCTCAGATCCTTCACCGGACTCAGCGCCCGGCCATCCTGCGCGTGATGAATCTCGATCCGACCGTTCACATTTTCCAGCTTGATCCGGGTCCCGCCTGAACCCAGTTCTCCCCGCAGATCGTGGCCCACGAACTGGTGATGATTCACATGCAACCCAAAATCATTATTGATTCCGCCCGAGACTGTGCTGGCCTCGACTTCCGCCTTCGAATCGGAAGGGATGGTCAGATCCACCGATCCATTGACCGAACTCAACTCGACCGCAGGCCCCGCCAGTTGGTCGAACCGTGCGTTTAGGCGCCCATTGATTGTGGATAGTCGGGCGCGTCCCGCCAAATTATGGGCCTCCAGCCGTCCGTTGATGCAGGACGCGTTCACCTCTCCGCTCATGCCGGTCACGTCGAGCGAACCGTTGATCAGCTTGATTTCGTCCAATCGAGCCGTGCGTGGAACCGTCAGTGTGTACTCAACACTGGCAGGGTTATTGTGCGATCCCCAATTCCAGCTCTGGTCGCGATCGGGATACTTGGTACGAATCGAAAGGAACTCTTTCCCGGAATCAATCTCGATCCTTGCTTCCTCCAGCCGCTCCTTTGTGTCCGCGTACTTTACCGCGTCAACCTTCACTTCATTCCGGTCCCAGCTGGAGATGTGCACATCGCCGTTGATGTTATCGAGCTCAACGCGGCCATCCGCGGTGAGGGCATACGTCTGATGGAACTCCTCTGTTAGAGCGCCGCGGTGGTCGGATGCATGCGCTCCCAAAGCGAGGATGAGCAGGGCACAAATAGTTCCCAGGGCAGCTCCCAACCAGGTGGCAGTTTGCCGGTGACGGTTCATAACATCCTCCATTTACTGCGTTAGACGGCGCGGCTCACAATTTGTGAGGAGGATCCAGGAAAAAAGCTGGCTCTCACACCACGGGATCGGGAAGTTACCTCCGTGATGTTCCCCTGCACCTGCCACTGAAAGACAATCCCATCAGTATCTTGACTGGGGTTCGCTGTGTCGTACCAATACCGAAGAACCGCTTCGCGGCACCGGCAGGGAATTGCCGTGTGCGGCCTCGCGCTGTTTTTGCTGCTCTTGCCGTCGATCCGGATCGCCGCCCAGACCCCGGACGCAGACAAGCCTGTTCCAATCCTTACTGGTAATGCCGGCACGTTCAGTTTTGTCACCGGCGGTCAAAATCTGCTTGATACGCAGTTCAACCCCATTCTCCTTTTGCCCCTTGGAGATCGCTGGCTGGTGGAGTCCAGGGTGGCATTCGAGGGCCAATTTCAGCGTCCACCCGATGGTGGCTCTTATGGTGGACCAGTCACCAAACACGTCGACTACGCCGAAATCGACTACATCGCCAGCCCGTACGTCACCATCACGGCGGGCCGATTTCTTACCCCTTTCGGAATCTTCAACGAACGCCTGTATCCCTGCTGGATTCGCGCCCTGCAGCCGGACCCTCTGATCCTCCCCATTAACACCGCTCCCAGCGACGGCGCCATGTTCCGAGGTGGCTTTCCGGTCAATGCCAAAGCCAACCTGAACTATGCCGCCTACGTTTCGGTGACGAGTATCGGCATCAGCAGCGTCGATTCCGAGCGCCAGGTCGGCGGGCGCATGGGTTTCTTTTTTCCCGGCCCGCGCCTCGAGGTCGGCGGCTCCTGGCAGAGGACCTTGCAGGACGAGCGGAAGAACGCATTCGGCTTCCACATGGGCTGGCAGCCGCCGAAAATTCCGCTGAACCTGCGCGCCGAATTCGCCCGCTCGTATGAAGGCAGCGGGTACTGGATCGAGGGTGCGTACCGGTTGAGCCAGGTGAACTTCTGGCAGCAGGCCATGCGCCGCACCGAAGTGGTCGCCCGCGTGCAACAATTCTATACCGGAGAGATCAGTCCCGATGGGGCCGCTGCCCTGGACCTGCCCACTGCGAATACGCGCGAGGCCGATTTCGGAGTCAACTACTTCCTGCGGGACGGTCTGAAAGGGATCGCCAGCTACGGCCGCCAGTTCAGCTCGGCTGGAAATTTCAACCAGTGGAGCTTTGGCATTGCTTATCGGTTCCTAATTCCACTGGGCCGCGTGGGGGCCCGGCCATGAGAGCGACCCTCCACGCGAAGGCTTCGATCACGGTGCTGCTGTGCGCTCTCGCCCTGGCATCCTTCGCTTTTGCTGGATCACGCTCGAACAATAAAGACGCTGCCGCAGCGCCTGTAGTGCAGGCCAGCGATGCCGACGGCATGCGAGTGCAAGGTGAGCAGCGCTTTCACGCCAACTGTGGCCGCTGCCACACCGCCCCGCAGAAATTTCCGCCGCGCATGATGGCGACCGTTCTGCGTCACATGCGCGTCCGGGCCACCATTACTGACGAAGACCGGCGCCTAATCCTGTTCTACATGACCCAGTAACCACGAAGATAACAATTCCCCCGAGACCGATGACAAGGCCGCCCAGGATTCGTCGTATGTTGGTGTGGGTCGCGACGGCGAGCGTTTTGCTGGTGGCGGTGCCTCGCGCTGGAGCGCAAGTCCACGTTATCGAGATCACCGCCGATAGCGACAGCCGTTACAAGATCGCCGGACAACGTACTCCGGAAATCAATGTCAAGGCCGGCGAACAGGTGCTTCTGCGAGTGACGGCTCACAGAGGTAAATCGTGGAATCGCGATGGTTCGATTCATGGCTTCACCCTGCTGCGAGCCAAGGATCGGACCAAGGTGGACGGATGGGACCTGCTCTTCAAGCCCGGAAAGCAGGAATTCCTCCTCACCGTTCCCAACCAACCGGGCCCGTACGAAGTGGTCTGCACGGTGATTTGCAGTGAAGAGCATGAAGGCATGCACATGAAGCTCACCGTGCTGCCGTGAAGCAAAAAGAGCAGGGAGTTTCTATGAACGTAACCAGAATTCGAGCAGTGATTTGGGGTGCCGTCGGAGGGCTGGCCCTGGCCAGCGCTGCCTACGGACAACCCCCACACGTTTTTCGCGGAGAAGTTTCCGACAGCCAGTGCGCCTTGAACGTCCACTCGCTCACCCGCTCTCATCAGGAAATGCTCAAATCGAAATCGATGGGTGGCACGTCGAACACCTGCTCGGTATACTGCATCGAGCATCTGGGTGGCTATCTCGTCCTTTCTGCCGGGAACGATGTTTATCGCCTCGACCGCTCCGATCTCGTGCACGGGTTCGAGGGACAGCGAGTGGTAGTCACCGGCGTTCTCGATCCCAAACTCAAGCAGATTCACGTTCTGAAGATCGATCTGGAGACTAAGCCGTAGCTCTCTTCCCCGTTTCCGTCAGCACAAACACGCACAAGATCGCCATCTCTGGTTCGATGGGGACCCGGTAGCGCGGAGCGGGGAACACGACGTAGTACACGGCCGGATAAAGCAAAATCAGCCAAAACATCAGACCCGCGCCCGATTTGCGCAGGCGCAGCGCGCGGCCCAGCCCCCAAAACATCAGCACCGACGATGCCAGAAACAGCGAGTTCTTGACCTCGCTCATCCACCATGGCTGCGTGGCTTTCGGCGGTCCGGCCCAATAGTAGATGAACCGCTTTGCGCAAAGCCGCGCGAATCGTGCCTGATCTGCATTGATATAGTCGATGGCCTGCCGCTTCCGTATGGCAACGTAGGCCAGTTCGCCCATCGCCTGGTATTGCCGCATGGCGTACACATCCTGAGTGGGGTGGAGATATTCCATCCACGTGCCGTCGGCTCCGGGGCCGTTCCCCATGCGCAGTTCCGCCCCAAAGTTGTCGCGAATGAAGATGAACCTGCCGAAAGTCTGATAGTTGCGGATCAACCACGGACCGAGGCACGCAAAGAAGACGGCCGCCGCTAGCAAGATTCCAGCCAGGGATCGCTTGTTCCGTCGGGAGCGTCGATGCCAGGTCCACAGTCCCGCAGCCGGTAGAAACGAAAGCAGGGAAGTGCTGTTTAGCGCAGCTATGCCCCAGAGCAGTCCGAACGCGAACCAGGGCGCCCATCCATCGCGATCTTCCAAAGTCAGGGCCAGCCAGAAGATGGTAGTCAGCAGCAACGCGGACAGGCTTGTCTCCCAGACCCAGCGCGTGCACCAGAACATGACGTTGGGCAGCAGGGCCCATGCCCACGACGAACCAACAGCGATCTTCTCCGAAAACATCCGCCGCGCGATCAGAAAAATTGGGACGCAGGTCAGTGCCGAAAAAACGCTGTTCATCGCCAGCAACACGAAGGCCGACGCCTTGGAGTAGATCCCGAAAACGAAAAACACTCCCGCCGTTAGATACGGGTACAGAGGAGGCTCCCACGCGGTCGGCCCTGTTGGCGCTCCAAAGGGATCGCTGAATCCGCGTCCGGAAGCCATCGACGCGCCGATCCGCCCCATTTCCCAGCCAAAACCGAAGTTGGCGTCCGAGCCTTTGAACTTATAGGTATGCCCGATGACGATCCAGCCAACACGCAACAGCAGCGCTATTGCGACGATCCAGAACGCTGAAGTCCGGATGCGCGCCCACGCCTGCACCACCAGACCGGATCCTGGTTCGCGGTCCCCGGCCGCCGCTGATCTGGATTCCATGAGTGGTTCTATTTGTAGCTGAGAGAAAGGCTTGCGGCAACCCGACCCCTAGTTTCACAAGAACCACGGTGCCCCATTTCTCGCGTTCTTTGCGAGAAGTGGGGCCTCATGCCAAATGCTGAAGGTCCGCCGTCAAGATGCCAGGTCAAGAAGATCAGTGGTGGATTTTCTCCATTCAGGAATAGATGACGCCGCCGCCCAACCTCGTCCTGATCAGCTTGGAGTCCGCGACTGGCGGCATCACCTGTGCAAAACCGCTCTTTCCTCCTCGGGCGTGTGTGTGGATAGCTATTATTGTCAGTCACATACGATGATCCGAAGGATTTCACTTGACAACTATGAACGTCGCGCAGTAATTTAACGTTGTTAACTTAACATGGTTAATAAAGGTGCCAACGTTATGGGAGTAAAGGAACGACGCGAACGCGAGAAGTCAGAAACCCGCGACAAGATTCTCGATGCGGCTCGCGAGCTGTTTGTCACCGAAGGTTACAAAGGCGTGTCCATGCGCCGGGTCGCGGAGAAGATTGAGTATTCCCCCACAGCCATTTACCTGCATTTTGCCGACAAGAATGAACTGTTCCACGAACTGTGCCGTCAGGATTTCGCGCGCTTGCAGGAAGTGATGCAGAGCGCGGAGATGCCGTCGGATCCAATTGAGCGGCTGCGGCAGATTGGGCGGCGTTACATCGACTTCGGCATGCACTTTCCCTATCACTACGTGTTCATGTTCATGACTCCGCATCCTCCGCGCGAACTGGATGAGGAGGATCGGGAGATTGTGGGCAACCCAGAAGTCGATGCCTACGCCCTGCTCAAATGGGCGGTGGAGGCAGCGATCAAAGCGGGATGCTTCCGCGAAGGAGTGCAGGACGCTGAGTTGGTTTCACAGACGCTGTGGGCGTCCGTGCATGGAGTCATTTCGCTGAGCATTGCGAAGGGCAAGGATCCCTGGGTGGAGTGGCGCCCGCTGCAGGATCGGGCGGCGATGATGCTGGATGTCACGCTGCGGGGCTTGGTGAGAGACCCGCTTCTCGCAAAGGACGCGAGAAATGGGGCACCCGCCGCGAGATCCGGCGCTTCTGGAGCACCTATCCCCGCCGACATTCCCACGGAAGAGAAATAATCATGCCTCCTCTGGCGCAACGAAATCTGTTTCACGACAAGGTGCGTCTGACGGTCACGCTGACTGGGATTGTGTTCTCCGTGGTGCTGATCGTGGTGCAGTTGGGATTGTTTTTCGGGTTCACCACTGCAACTTCTAATCTGATTGATCACTCCGGGGCGGATCTGTGGATCACGTCGAAGAACGTTCCGTACGTGGAGCAGGGAGTAGCCTTCAGCGAGCGCAAGCTGAACCAGGTGCGAGCCGTGCCGGGGGTAGCCGATGCGCAGAAGATTATCGCGCACTGGACGGGCTGGAAACGGCACGACGGCGGCGAGGACTCCGTGCAGATTGTGGGTATCAACGTCGACGATTCTCTGGAGCGGCCGTGGAACCTGGTCGAGGGCCGAGTGGAGGACTTGAAGTCTCCAGATGCAATCATTCTCGACGAACTCTACAAGCGGAAATTGGGTGTTACACGCGTGGGTGAGGTGTTCGAAATCGGAGGGCACCGCGCGCGGGTGGTCGGTTTCACCCGCGGGATTCGGTCGTTCACCACTTCGCCTTACGTGTTCACCTCGTTCAAGAATGCGCAGAACTATGCCGCCATTCGTGAGGACCAGACGTTGTTCATACTCGTGAAATTGGCGCCGGGGGCGGACCGCGAGCAGGTGCGCCGGGAATTGCTCGAACACGTAAAAGACGTCGAGGTGTTTACCACGTCGCAGTTCAGCCACATGACGACCTTCTACTGGATGTTTACGACCGGGGCCGGGGTGGCTGTACTAATCGCGGCCGTGCTGGGTCTGGTCGTAGGCTTCGTGGTCGTGGCGCAGACGATTTATGCGACCACGGTAGACCACATCCGCGAATACGGAACGTTGAAGGCCATGGGGGCGCCCAACAGCTACGTCTACAAAGTGATCATGAAGCAGGCCGCTATCAGCGCCGTCATCGGCTACGCCTTGGGGATGATCGTCAGCGTCTTCGTGGTGCGCGGGAGCCAGGCGGGCGGGGCAGCCATTCTGATGCCGCCGTCCATGGCCGTAGGGATGTTTTTTGTGACGCTGCTGATGTGTGTAGGAGCCGCGCTGGTTTCAATTAACAAGGTGACGCGGATCGATCCGGCGATGGTGTTTCGCGGATAGCCAAGATTCGTATCGTGGCACGCCAGGCGTGCCGAAATGATTTGTATCAGGGCACGCCTTCAGGCGTGCTGAAGAGAAGAAAGTGGGGCGCCTTCAGGTGCTGGGAAGGATTCCAGATGCAAGCAGCAATTGCAGTTCGGCAGCTTAGGAAAACCTACGACGAAGGTGCCACCGGGACACTCGCCTTGCGGGGCGTTGACCTGGACGCGCACTCAGGGGAACTCCTGATGCTCATGGGGCCCTCGGGCAGCGGCAAGACCACCCTGCTGTCGATCATGGGGTGCATTCTCACCGCGACGTCGGGAAGTGTGCGGGTCGCGGGCAGGGAAGTGGTTGGGTTGCGGGAGAAAGACTTGCCGGCTCTTCGCTTGCAGCACATCGGCTTCGTGTTTCAGGGATTCAACCTGTTCCCAACTCTGACGGCCGGCGAGAACGTCGAATTGATGCTCGATCTGAAGGGCGCCTCGAACATGACGGCGAAACGCCGGGCACACGAATTGCTTGACCAGGTGGGGCTGGGCGGCAAGTACGGCAGTTTTCCCGCGGACCTGAGCGGCGGGCAGAAGCAGCGGGTCGCCATTGCGCGGGCGCTGGCGGGAGAACCGGAGATCATCCTCGCGGACGAGCCTACGGCGGCTCTCGATTCGCACACCGGCCGCAATGTGATGGAGATGATGAGCGAGTTGGCGCACAAGCGTGGGCGCGCGGTGGTGATCGTCACTCATGACTCTCGCGTACTCAGCTTTGCCGATCGCATCGTGAAGATTGAAGACGGAGCCATCGCTACTGCGCCAGAGCCGGAACTGCTGCCGCCCGGCCTGCTCGCGCAGAATATGCCCCAAGCCGCTGTGGGCTTGGTTTAGTTCACGCTGTACGAGCGTTAATACTGGGGAGCTGTTATGAATGGAACTTTCTCGATTGCAACCTTGTTGAAGAGCCGCACTTCTCTAGTGGTCGGGCTGGGTGTGTTCCTGCTCACCACATCTTTGGTAGTAGCTTCGAAGCGCTCGCAGGAATCGACTCTTGCGGCGACTAGGGCCGTGTCCGCGAATCAGGGTCCGTCAATGATCGCCGGGCCCGGGCGCGTGGAGCCGGGCTCGGAAGACATCAAGATCGGGTCCGAGCTGAGCGGGCGCCTGAAATCCGTGAACGTCGAAGAAGGCGATGCGATTCGCCGCGGGCAGGTGCTGGCGGAACTCGAGAACGCGGATTACCGGGCGCAAGTCGAGTCTTCCCGCGCCAACGTCGAAGCTAAGCGGGCAGTATTGCGGAAAGTCATCAACGGGGCCCGCCACCAGGAGCGCGCTGAAGCCTGGTCGTCGGTGAACGAAGCCCATGCGGTGATGGAGAACGCGCAGTCGGAACTTCACCGCCGGCAGGAGCTGTTTTCCGCCGGAGTGGTTTCACGCGAAGAACTGGACCGCTACGGTCGTGAAGCCGACGTAGCCAAGGCCAGGTATGAGACGGCCTTCCAGCAGCACGCGCTGATCGACGATCACGCCCGCGAGGAGGACCAATCGCTCGCCGAAGCCGATCTGCAACTGGCCGGGGCCCAGCTCGCAGAGGCGCACGCCCGATACCAGAAGACCTTCATCCGCTCGCCCATCGACGGAAGCGTGCTGCGCAAGCACCATCGCGGCGGAGAGAGCGTTTCGAATTCCTCGACGGTGCCGGATCCTGTCTTGACCATCGGCGACCGCCAGGCCCTGCGCGTGCGCGTTGACGTGGATGAGACCGACGTGAGCAAGGTGCGGGTGGGCCAGAAAGCGTACGTAACCGCCGACGCGTTCGGGAAACAGAAGTTCTGGGGACACGTCGTGCGCGTGGGACAGCAATTGGGTCCGAAGAATGTCCGCACGGACGAGCCCACGGAAAAAGTAGACACCAAGATCCTGGAAACTTTGGTCGAACTCGAACCGGGTTCGCGGTTGCCCGACGGACTGCGGGTGGACGCGTTCATCGTTCCCGAGAGCGGGGAAGTGGCCGAAAACCGCTGAGTCTGGATAGATTCTCGGAAGGTAAAATCCCCACCCTCCGCCAAAAACGCCCCGGTTTTCGCCGATCCGGTAAAATAGAAGTTTTGACCGGAGCCGCGGTTGCATTCTGATCTCATCCTGACCCCGACCTTGGCATTGTGGATCGCCCCCAAGGGCATCGGGCCCTATATCCGCCAGCATTTTCTGGATACCACGTTTCGCGGACTCTATCACGCAAACGCATTTGACGTGGCCTTGCTCATTCCTTATTTCATCGTTCTGGTCCTGCTCGCTGGGTACGGAGTGCACCGCTACGTCCTGGTGTACCTCTATTACAAGCACCGGAAAAACCGCACCACCGAGCCGGCGGCGCATTTCGAAGAGCTGCCGCGGGTCACCGTGCAACTGCCGATTTTCAACGAGCAGTACGTGGTCGAGCGGCTGCTGGAGTCGATCTGCAAGCTCAAATATCCGCGTGAGAAGCTCGACATCCAGGTGCTCGACGACTCGACCGACGAGACGGTCGAAGTGGCCCGCGGCCTGGTCGAGAGGTACGCCGCGCTGGGCAATCCCATCAGCTACCATCACCGGACAAATCGGGAGGGGTACAAGGCCGGCGCGCTGGCCGAAGGGTTGAACACGGCGAAGGGCGAGTTTGTCGCAATCTTCGACGCCGACTTCACCCCCCCCGAAGATTTCCTGCTGCGCACCATCCATCACTTTACCGATCCTAAGATTGGAATGGTGCAGACGCGTTGGACGCACATTAACCGCAATTATTCCTTCTTGACCGAAGTGGAGGCCATCCTGCTGGACGGTCATTTCGTACTCGAGCACTCCGGTCGTGCCCGCACCGGACTTTTCTTCAACTTCAACGGCACTGCCGGCATGTGGCGGCGTGCTGCTATCGAGGAGGCCGGAGGCTGGCAGCACGATACGTTGACCGAAGACACCGACCTCTCCTATCGTGCCCAGCTCAAGGGCTGGAAATTCATCTACCTACAGGATGTGGAATGCCCCGCCGAACTCCCCGTGGAGATGACTGCCTTCAAGACCCAGCAGGCGCGCTGGGCGAAGGGGCTGATTCAGACCGGAAAAAAGATTCTGCCGCGGGTTCTGCACAGCGATGCTCCCCTGCACACCAAGATCGAGGCCTGGTATCACCTGACGGCAAATATCAGCTATCCGCTCATGATTATGCTGTCCGTGCTCCTGCTTCCAGCCATGATCATTCGTTTCTACCAGGGCTGGTTTCAGATGCTGTACATCGACCTACCACTGTTCATGGCTTCGACCTTCTCGATCTCCAGTTTCTATCTGGTTTCGCAGCGCGAACTGTTTCCTCGGAGTTGGCCGCGGGCGTTGCTATACCTTCCGTTCTTAATGGCGCTGGGAATCGGATTGACCATCACCAACACGAAAGCGGTGATCGAGGCTCTGATCGGCAAGCAGAGCGCATTCGCTCGGACGCCCAAGTACAGCGTTGTCTCGAAGCAGGATAAAGTCGGTGCCACAAAGTATCGCAAACGGCTGGGATGGGTCCCGTGGCTGGAATTGCTGATCGGCACATACTTCGCGGCCACGGTGTATTACGCCGTCGACAACGAGAATTACATTACCGTGCCGTTCTTGCTGTTGTTTGTTGTGGGGTACTGGTACACGGGATTGATGTCTTTGTTGCAGGGCCGATTCGGGGGCGCATCGCTTCGGGAAACCACCCACACGAAGCCATTTCCAGTGGGAGTTTAGTCCTTTCTCTTGTGATCTTTCCGGCGCACGGTGGACCTGTACGAAGAGCACCAAGGCCGCGTGCAATTCGTTATCATCGATCTAGACCATCCTCTCTATTCGGGCCAACGGCATTTGCAGAAGAAACATTGCCGCGGCCACATCCCCCACGTCGGGGTGCTCGAGCGCACGGGATCTGCGCTTGATAACTCGTCGGGAGGTCGATGAGGCTGCGATTTCGGGACTTCTCGACCAGGCCCAGCGTTGACTTCTGGCCTTCGCTTGACCACTCGTTTACAATCCAGTCGCTGAAGGTTCGCTTCCGCAAGATTCATCCGTCCGAGATGCGAATCTCTTCGATAGTTGAAAGGAGGATGCGATGCTTCCCTCGCGTAGTCTCCACTCCGCCGCCGTCGCAGTCCTGTCGGTATTACTTCTGAGTTGCGGCGCCACCCACGACTCCGATGAGTACTTTGTCCTGGTCTCAGCAAATTTGCAACTCCCCTACTGGAAGAGTGCCGGTGCCGGATTCTCCAACGCCGCCGCTCAAATGAAGGTGCGCTCCGATTTCACGGGGCCGCAGAGCTACGATCTTAAGGCGGAGCGCGACGCCCTCGATCAAGCCGTGCAGAAAAAAGCCACCGGCATCCTGCTGGACGTGACTGACCCCGCCCTGCTCAGGGACAGCATCGACAAGGCGATCGCCGCGGGGGTTCCCGTGATTACCATCGATTCCGATGCGCCCTCCAGCAAGCGATTGTTTTTCATCGGTACCAATAACTATCAGGCGGGGTACGCCGGCGGGCAACGGCTGGCGCAGGCGTTGAAGGGCAAAGGCAATGTTGTGGTCTTCTCAATGCCGGATCAGTCGAACCTGCAGGAGCGTCTGCGCGGCTACAAAGAGGCTCTAGCCAAATCGCCCGACATCAAGATTACCCGCGTCGTCGACATTCAGGGCGACCCACGCATCGCATTCGATACGACAACTCAGATCGTCGGCAAAGAGCGCGATAAGGTCGATGGCTTCGTCTGTCTGGAAGCACAATCCGGCAAGGAAGTCGCAGGCGTGCTCAACAGCTATCACGTGAGCGGTAAAGTGGTGATGGCCATGGACACCGACCAGGAAACACTCGACTGGATTCAGAAAGGCATGATTGCCGCCACGATCGGCCAGAAACCCTACACCATGGCCTTCGTCGGCATGCAGATGCTCGACAATCTGTATCATCACAAGCCGCCTTCGCTGGACAAAGACTGGTCGAAGGACAGCTATGCGCCGATCCCGAGCTTCGTGGATACCGGTTCGGACTTGATTGATAAGAGCAACGTAGACTCCTTCATTCAGGCAGGGAAGAACCTGGCCTCGGCGCCGAAGTGAGGTCCTGCCGCTTTTCAAGAACCGATTCGCGAATGACGGAGCCCCGATGCGCAAGCTTTTGCTTTTCTTTCTGAGCCTGATTTCTGCCTGTACTCCAGGGAATGCCCTCGATCGACAACCCAGCGCCGACTATCACGCTCGCCGGGAATCACTGGTCAACAAAGTAGGAGGCATCGTTGTTCTATTCGCGCCTCTGGAGGGTGGAGACCCGGTCTACTCGTTTCGGCAGGAGGACAATTTTTACTACCTCTCGGGACTGACCGAACCGGGTGACGCATTACTCATCGCGCCGGCTGTAGAAGCCAAGGACAATGCACCGGCTCGCCCGTACACAGAGATTCTTTTTCTTCCTCCCCACAACCTGCGGCGAGAAAAATTTACCGGCCCGAAGCTGGGCGCGGAAAATTCTGACGCTCCGAAAATTACCGGTTTCGACCGCGTGGAGGAGATGGACAAGCTGCCGGACGAGGTGTCGAAGGTGATCGCGGGCGGACGCCCGGTGATCTATACGGATGTTGTCTCCGAGGGAGAAACGTCGGCCAGCGCAGAACCTTTAACTTTCCTGAGGCGCTCGAATGCGGTTCTCTTCTTTCAGGACGTCAAGCCCACGCTGACCTCGCTTCGGACGTTCAAGGATGCCGGTGAGATAGGTCTGATCCGCAAAGCCGTGGATGCCTCGGTGGCCGCTCACGCGGCCGCGATGAAAGCCGTGAAGCCGAACGTCCTCGAGTTTGAAATCTCCGCTCTGATGCAGTACGAGTGGGACCGGCGTGGCTGCGAGCGTCCTTCATACTCTCCCATCGTTGGCTCCGGCCATAACTCCACGATCCTTCACTACTCCGACAACACTAATACGATGAAGGCCGGGGACGTGGTCGTAATCGATGCGGCAGCGGAATACTCGATGTACGCCGCCGACATCACACGCACTCTACCGGTGAATGGTCACTTCACTCCGCGACAGCGGGAGATTTACGACATCGTCTTGGCCGCGCAGGAGGCCGCGATGGCCGCCTTCCAGTCCGGCAAGTCGATGCTGGTGGGGGATTCCGACGCTTCCCTCAACAAAGTCGCAAAGGACTACATCAGGTCTCACGGCAAAGATCTTCATGGCCAGCCGCTCGATCAGTATTTCATCCACGGACTCGGTCACTATATCGGGTTGAACGTGCACGATCCGGGTGATTACAGAGTGCCGCTCGGACCGGGCGCAGCGTTCACGATCGAGCCGGGAATCTACATTCCCGAGGAAGGTATCGGCGTGCGCATCGAAGACGACTACTACGTTGATGCCAACGGCAAACTGATCAAGCTGAGCGCGGCGCTACCATCTAAGGCTGCGGATGTGGAAAAAGCGATGGCAGGGAAGTAAGTTTGCAGCCAAACTCGCGGAACACCTGGGTTCAGCCGTTTGCTGAAAAACGTGATTTGAGACGGGCCTGTGCCTTCAGACATCGTTCTTCGGTCGGCGCAACCGCCTTGGGGTAGGGCAGCTGCCTTGGGTGCCCAAGCTTTTGGGTGGCGCAAGCGCTTTAGTGCTGCGATAAAGGCTGTTTGCTCTTCCGAGGGCTTTAGCCCCCGAGGTAGCGCATTTCCGAGCGAGCTTGCTACGAAATATACTCTTTGATGTACTCGTCCTTCGTGTGCGTCAGCTGGCGAATGTCGCCGTCGAAAATCACTTTACCGTCGCGGAGAATCAGAAAGCTCATCGGCACGTCGCAATATTGCCCGCGCGGCAAGACCCGCAGCTGGCTGGTTTGCGGGTCAAATTGATGGGTGGCCATGGTAAATGCGTCCTGCAGTCGGTGCGTGACCAGCAGGGAACTGGTCCGGTAAACATCGCGTTGCTTCATGATTAATTCCACGATGGTGTTCGAAGTGACCGGATCAAGACCGCCGGTCGGCGAATCGTACAGCAGCAGTTCCGGTTGCGTGATAATGGCGCGGGCGATCGCGACGCGGCGCCGCATGCCTCCCGAGAGTTCGGACGGAAACATGTCGAGCGTGTGCTCCAGTTCGACGAAACGCAACGCCTCCCGCACCCTTTGGTCTATTTCCTCGCTATAGATGCCGCGCTCCTCCATGAGCCGGTAGGCAACATTCTCGCGCACGGTGAGTGAGTCGAACAGAGCGCTCTCCTGAAAGACCATGCCCAGCCGGCCGCGCAGCGGAAAAAGCTCCTGCTCTCGCATCTCCGTGACTTCATTGCCCAGGACGGTGATACGTCCGGAATCCGGCCGCATCAGCCCGAGAGCAAGCTTCAGAATCGTACTCTTGCCAGATCCGGCAACGCCAAACAACGCCTTGGTTTCTCCGAACGGCAACTGGAACGAGACGCCGCGCAGGACCGCATTCTCTTCAAACGACAGATGCACATCTTCAAACACGATGGCAGACCCGGCGGGCCGCTCGGTGACGGCGGCTGTTCGGTCGATGGGCAGGGTAGGCGCAGACATGCGATTACTTGTAAGACAGCACAGAAATCAACAGCTTGGTGACAAAGAAATCAGTGACCAGGATCAACACGGACGCCGCCACCACCGCCTGCGTGGTCGCCCGGCCCACACCTTGTGTCCCGCCGCGCGCCGTCATGCCGTAAAAGCAACCGACCGTCGCGATGATGAAGCCGAATAAAACCGGTTTCAGCAATCCCATGAAGATATCCTGCAGCACCAGCGTTTGCCAGGCGTTGGCCCAGTACTGGCGAGCGTCGAGGCTGAGGAACAGCTTGGCCACCATCAGCCCGCCGGCGAGTCCGACCAGGTCAGAAAGAATGCTCAGGAAGAACAGCATGAACACGGTGGCGGTGACGCGCGGGGTCACCAGCTTCTTCATGGGATCAGTGCCGAGAGCGCGCATGGCGTCGATCTGCTCGGTCACCACCATCGATCCCAGTTCGCTGGCCATGCCGGAAGAATTCCGTCCGGCGACCATCAGGCCGGTGAGCACCGGGCCGAGTTCGCGCACCATCGAGGTCGAAACCAGCTGGCCGATCAGCGTGATCGAACCGAAACGCTGCAGCGTATTGGCCGTCTGAAGCGCGAGCACGCCCCCGGTGAAGAAACCGGTCAACACCACGATCGGCAGGGATCCCACGCCGATCAGGTCAGCCTGCTGCACCATATCCGCGAAATAGAGCGGCTTGCGAAACAGGTTCGCCACGGACTGCGCGGCCAGCAAAGTGTAATCCTGAACCGCCTGGACTTTTTCTTTGGCAAACTCCGTGGGCGAGGTCAGTTCCATGCGATTCGGAAGGCCGGGGCGTCGCGGGTGCCGAGCACTGGCTTGACCGAACTATAACAGAGAACGCTATCAGCGATCAGTCGTCAGTCTGGCAACTGGGGTGCCGGTTGGCCCGCTCTCCTGGGCACCGGGCGCTATCTCCCATTTCGTCAACTATCTTGTCGACAGGACTGGTGACAACCAATCTTGCCTGAGTGGCTCCCTGTCACTTTTAACAGTTTCGAAACTATCGAAGACCCTCTAGTCTAGGGTTTGTCCTCGTGCAACAGACGCGTTTTAGGAAGCGCCGCAGCCGTCGAGGAAGGACACCGTGTGGTGGATTAGCTACCGAGGTGAGGGTAAGGCCGGCGTCGAAAACATCGGTGTCTTCGAGGATGACGGCACTCCCCGCAAGAAGCATCCCCTGCTGCTCGATCCGTCGCCCGACGCGTGCCCGTTGCACATTGCCCGCGGCTTCGCGCTGGTCGGCGACGATCTCTACCTTGCCAACGCCTGGCGCAAGGACAGCCATGTCGCCCGATACCGCCGCCACGGAGACACTTTCCACTTCGCCCAGATCGTGGTGACAACCAAGCACGTTTCGGCGATGGTCCACCCCTTCGACGTAGAGCTCGGCGACGACGGCCGCCTCTACGTCTCGTGCCAGGACACCAACACCGTCCTTGCCATCCTGCCGAAGACGCGCAAGCCCGCGCCGGTGGCGCTCCACCTACGCAAGAGTTTCCCCGACGGCAACTTCCTTCCTGGCACGCTGGTCGCCTCCAGCCAGGGCCGGCTTCCCGAAGTCGGCGACCACGCGCCGCGGGACGTGCCGTCTCCGCAGGGCCTCGAGGTAGTGCTCGACGAGCACGGCAGACCCCGCCACTCGGTGCGTGGGATCATCGTGCACCGCCAGCTGCTCTACGTAGCCGACGAGGCCGGGGACGTACTCAAGATCTTCGAAATAAAGTCGGGACGACTCGTCGCGCACATCAAGGGGAAGAAGCTCACAAAGCCGGTGCACCTCATCCTGCACGGCGAGACGATCTACATCGGCGCCGCGGGCACCGGCAGCATCCTCGCCTACGACATCCCCAAAGTGGTCCCGCACGGCAAGCTCGAAGCGCGGGTGGTAATCGACGGCAAGCTCAAGGCCCCGTCCGGCTTTGCCATCGGCCCGGACGGCGATCTCTACGTGGCCGAGCGCTTCGATCAGCGGGTTCGGCGCTTCTCCGTCAAGGGAAAGAAAAAGGGGACATTCATCGACGGGCTCCCGGACATGCCGGAGTTCCTGGTGTATGTGCCTGATCGGGCGTAGAACATCGTCTCGGTTCCAGCGTCGAAAACATGCCGATCGTTGGCGTGCATCGCCCGTGCTTTGGCGTAACATGCTGACGACCTGATCGTAGGAGTGGACCCGTGGCAACTCCCCCTGGCATTAGCGAAATGAACCCAAAGGCCGCCGAAACGAGAACTGTCAACGCGGTAATTTGCAAAGCAGTGTGAAGTCGCATGGGGCTGCCCATTTAGGGATTCGCTGCCGTCGGAACTACGACATGAGTTCTGCTCCGTTCTGGCCAGTCAATCGTATAGACCACTGCGGATGGCTCCACGCTTATGACACGACCAACGACGCAGGCGATTTCACCGTTCTTCATCGTCAGCAACGTCGATCAAACCATCGCTTTTTACCGCGACAAGCTTGGCTTTGAGACAAGATTCCAGCAGCCGGATCGAGACCCTTTTTTCGCCATCCTCGGCCGCGACGGAGCGCAGATCTTCGTCAAGTCCGATAAAGACACGTCGCCGCTGCCAAACCCCAAACGTAATCCATCCATGAGGTGGGATGCCTACGTCTATGCAGCAGACCCCGACGCGCTCGCCATCGAATTTGCCGATCATGGAGCGGCATTCAGCGTGCAGCTCAAGGATACCCACGATGGTCTTCGCGGCTTCGAGATTTGCGACCCTGACGGCTACGTTTTGTTTTTCGGCAGACCGAGGAACACGGCGCTGATGAAGGAAGTCAGGAGAACGAAAGAATCACCCGCGTCCACTGTCGCTACCTCCGTCATCGTCGCGTCGGAGCCGCAGGTCTTTGTCTCGGACCTCGAAGCCGCCAGCGCGTTTTATGTCCAGAAACTTGGCTTCAAGGTCGTGTTGTCCTATGGAGAACCGCCCTTCTATGTTCAGATCGCTCGCGATGGGGGGCGGCTGAACCTGCGAAGGGTTGGTGGGCCCGTGTTCGTCAGCGGGTTTCGTTCGAGGGAAGCTGATGCCCTTTCTGCGACGCTTACGCTCGACGACGCCAAGCCGCTCTTCCTGGAGTTTCAGAAGGCGGGAGTCGCATTCCACCAGACATTGAGAACAGAGCCGTGGGGCGCCCGCACGTTCATCGTGCAAGATCCGGATGGAAACCTCATTGCCTTCGCAGGAGGCTAGAGATCTTCTCATCGCACCTTGACCGGTATTCGATTCGCGCGGGCGAGTCGTACCCTGGACGTGGGCTAAAGCGCATTGACGCCGGGCCCTAGCCAATAGCAAGGCTCTATGCGGCATCCCGTTCCAGGAAGAATAGCGAGGGCTGTCGCTCGAGTTTGTCTACTGCCGGCTTCACATTAATGTGAAATAACGCTCGGTCTCGTGCGAGCTTCGGGCCAATCACACTGGTCAACCTCTCAACGGTGGTGCTCAAGTCTTTGGCGTGCATCTGCTGCAACTCAACCGTAATTGTGATGTCGAACAACCCAGTTTCACGCTCTTGAGAGTGTTGTGCCCTATGCGCGAGCAAACTGCCCCCGAGCATCCGAGCGAGGCTCACGAGTGAGCGGCTCTTGCACGCGGGGCATTCGTCACCTCGACTGCTACTGATGATCTCGCAATCCAGGCAGAAGACTGCATTCCAGAGAGGGAGAACTCCTGCGTCCAGGTTCCTTGTTTCGGCGATCATATACACCAACCTCTGAAGCTGAGATGTGGGCAGCTACATCAACAAGAATACAGCGTCATTCTCAATGTGTAAGCTGTCAAAGTTTCCAGTTGCTGATCCAACTCTGGTCCTGTATACGATTTCCCCGGAAGGACAACTGGGCAGGGTGGCGCGGCCCTTTTTGCGGAATTGTTGGCGATAAGTCGCGGTAGCACACTCAGGTCACAATGACGTGGTATTCAGAGACGAAGCAGAGGCGTGGACTAATATTACCGTCATTGGAAAGGGTATTCCGTTTGCGCAAACTACGATCCCCAGAACCCTGAGCGCTCGGCGATCGAACCCGGAACGGTACGCATCGGCAAGTACCTCGCCGCGGGGATCGCCTTTCTACTGCTCGGCGTTCTGGCTCTCGAGGAAAAGGGCGTGTGCCACCGAACCTCTGACATTTCAACCGCTATGATCCGTCGCTGGGCTTCCTAGTTACTTCTATTGATCACAGCGCTTCCGGCCCAGAGGGCGACCACAATTACGATGATGACAAATAGACCGCTCATGTGCAAAGTATATTGGGAAATCAGAACAAGCCCCAAACACAGAAGGGCAAGCCCGAACCCGAGCCATCTCAACCTGTTAGACTCTTCCCCATGTCGGTGTTCGTCCTTGTACACGGCGCCTGGCAGTCAACCGGTACGTGGGACCTGTTGATCCCCTTGCTGGAAAAACAAGGTCACCGGGTGATCACTCCGGTCCTCAGTGGGCTTGGCACAGACCAAAGCCGCTTGTCTCCCGACATCACGCTGCAGCGACATGTAGAGGACGTTTCCTGCGAGCTGTCAAGGTTCCCGGACCCAGTGATCGTTGTAGGCCACAGTTACGCAGGCATGATTATCAGCGGTGTGGTAGAGACGAATCCAACTCGAGTCAAGCACTTGGTTTTCCTGGATGCCTTCATCCCGGAAAATGGGCAAAGCGCGCTGGACTTGCTTCCACCTGAGATTGGCGCTTATTTCCGCGACATCGCGCGAGAGCATGGAGGTGGCTGGCGCTTACCGGGTGGGGAGGGCCAGCTTGATCTCTGGGGATTGAAGCCAGGCGAAGCACGTGATTTCGTCCGCGCTAGGCTGTGTGATTTTAGTCTACGTTGCTTTGAGGAACCGCTTCGTCTTCCGGCCAACCGGAAGGCCAGCATTCCGGCCAGCTTCGTTCGTTGCGTCGCGGAAGGATATCCGGCGAGGCCGTTCTTCGCGCCGTTTGCTGCAAAAGCCCGTGCTTCCGGCTGGGAAGTCACCGACCTGAAGACTGGCCACGATTGCCATGTCGAACGTCCCGGCGAGGTAGCGAACGTCCTGCTATCGGCCGCATTGCCGCAGCGAGCTTAACCTCCGCAGGCGGCAAAAGATCCGGTCCCCATCAACTGCCGGGACATCGCGGGCTCGTTTTGGTCGAGAGCCTTTCCGAAACCACTCGCGTACTGCGGCTGGAGGTTGCAGGTGGAACTGAGAACTGCCCCTATCCCCGGCCCTTCTTCTTGATCTCAATACTCAGCCGCCGGATTTTCTGGTTCAGCGTAGACAGCGGCACGTGGAAGCGCTCGGCGGCTTCAGTCTGGTTCCAGTTGCAGCGTTCGAGCATGTCGGTGATGACGCGGCGCTCCACGTCTTCAACAATTTCAAATAACGACGCGTCCGACGGTGGGTCGTGCAGTGTGAGCGAGGAACCGCGGCCCATCATAGATTCTGGCAGCAGGTCCATGCTGATTTCCGGCCCGGAAGAGAGCACCACAGCGCGTTCGATTACATTCTCCAGTTCGCGTACGTTGCCCGGCCAGGAGTAGGCCATCAGCGGGCGAAGCGCTTCTGGAGTGATGCGCGGCGCCGGCCGTCCATTTTCTTCGGCGTACTTCTTCAAAAAGAATTCTACCAGCAGCGGGATATCTTCCTTGCGCTGGCGCAGCGGCGGAAGTTCGACCGTAATGACGTTCAGACGATAGAAAAGATCTTCGCGGAACCGCCCCTCGCGCACCATCTGCCGCAAGTCGATGTTGGTAGCGGCAATAATCCGTACGTCCACCTGGACTTCCTGAATCCCACCCAGGTGCATGAACCGCCGGTCCTGCAGGACGCGCAGGATCTTGGCTTGCGTTTCCAGTCCCATCGTCGCGATTTCGTCAAGGAACAGCGTGCCTTTGTCCGCCACTTCGAACAGGCCCTTTTTCGAAGCGATGGCGCTGGTGAACGCTCCCTTGACGTGGCCGAAGAGCGTGGACTCCAGCAGGTCCGTGGGCATGGACCCGGTGTTGACCGGAACGAACGGCTTGTCGCGCCGCGGTGAGTTCAGGTGAACGGCCTTGGCAATTACTTCTTTGCCGGTGCCGCTTTCGCCCTGCAACAGCACGGTGGACCGGCTGTTTGCTACCTGCGCAACCAGGTCAAAAATCTTCAGCATGGGCTCGCTCTTACCCACGATATTTTCAAAGTTGTAACGCTGCTTGAGCGCGCGCTTGAGTTGGACGTTCTCTTCTTCTGCCCGGCGCCACCCCACCGCGGCGCGCACATCGGCCAGAAGTTTTTCGTTGTCCCAGGGCTTCTGCACGAAATTCGCTGCCCCAGATTGCATGGCGCGCACGGCATTTTCCACCGTCCCGTAGGCAGTGATCATGATGACCGGCAGGCGCGAATCGTGCGAGCGAATCTCCGAGAGAATCTCCATCCCGTTGCGTCCGGGCAGAGTCAGATCCAGGAGCACCAGATCAAACGGGCGATCCGCCATTTGCGCGAGCCCGTCCTCACCGGTCACGGCGGTCTCAACTTCGAATCCTTCCATCTCGAGCAGCGTCTGCAAAGACTCGCGAATCTCGGCCTCATCGTCAACAATGAGCACCGAACCGGACAACGACGGATTGCCGTTCATCGCGCTGCGCGTGACGACTGCTGCCTCAGACATGCGCCGCCTTCCTGCTCAGGGGGAAGTCCAGGGCGAACGTTGTCCCGGATCCCGGATCGCTTTCAACGCGAATCTTGCCAGCATGCTCCTGGATGATGCCGTAGGTTACGGAGAGTCCCAGCCCGGTGCCGCGGTTTTGGCCTTCTTTCGGCGCGGTCTTGGTAGTGAAGAACGGATCGTAAATGCGCTGGATATGCTCGGGTGCAATCCCTGATCCTGTATCGGAAACCCGCACGCTCACCATGTCGCCGTTGGTCGTGGCTACGTTGAGCCTGCCGCCGCCCGGCATCGCGTCTTTGGCGTTGAGAAACAGGTTTAGGAAAACCTGCTGCAATCTACCCGGATTGCCCTGAATGGCCGAAATCGCCGGGGTCAACTCAGAGTGCACCTCGATCTTGGCGGTCTTGAACTGATGTTCCAGAAGCGCGAGCGTGTCGGTGATGACTTTGTTGATATCCACGTCGGCGAACTCGGTGCCGCTGGTGCGCGAAAAGTTCAGCAGGTTGTTCACGATCTCCGAGGCGCGGAAAGTTTGCCGAGTGATCTTCTCCAGCAGTCCCGACTTCTGCGGGTCGCCCTGCAGTTGCTTGGCAAGCATCTGGGTGTAAGACGAAATCACCGCCAGGGGGGTGTTCACCTCGTGGGCCACACCCGCTGCCAGTAATCCGATCGACGAGAGCTTGTCGGCCTGCGAAAGCTGTCCCTCGAGTTCCACGCGCTCCGTGATGTCATCCATGATGACGAGGCGTCCGATCACCTGGAATTTGCGCGTCACCAGCGGCGCAATGGCTACGTTGACCGTCCGCGTCTCACCCGCCGGAGTCTGCAACCGGAACTTGTACAGATTGTTAATGCCGGCGTTTTGCCGCACCCGGTTGAACTCATCCACGAAGTCCGCCGGGAAGACGGTGCGCACAGGTTGCGTCAGGGTCTGCCAGCGCGGCAGGGCGTACATCACTTCCATCTGCGCGTTCCAGCTCTCGATACGGTCTTCCATGTCGAGCGCCATGATGCCCACGTTGATGGACTCTACGATATTTTCGTTGAAGTCTTTCAGGCGCTCGTACTCCGCCACCTTCTGCTGCAGCGAAGCGTACAGCCGTCCGTTCTGGATCGCGATCCCCAGGTAGCCGCCTAATGTCTCGAGCAGCTCGATGTCTTCACTCGAGAGGTAGTCGCCCTTCGTGGTTTTTCCCAACCCGAGTACGGCTACGGTCTTCTGCTGCGCGCGGCACGGGATGTAGTAATTCAAATCCAAGCGGGCGATCGCATCCTGCGAACCGATGGTCTCGCGTGGCACCAGGTGTGTGTTCTCGAAGAACATGTGCCCGGCAGGCTCCGGACGCGGCGCGCTCAGAAACGTCAGATCGAGCTTGCCCATGGGATTCATGCCCACCGATTTCGAGACGACGAACTGCTCCGCCTCCTCGCCGGCCCGCAGGAAAATCGCAATCCGGTCCACGGCCAGGGTCCGCGACAAGCGGTCCAGCACCGAGGACAGGAGCGCGTTCAAATCCGTTTCAGAACCGAGCTCTCGGCCAAATTCAATCAGCGTCCGCCGGTAGTCATATACGGTGCGATAGAAGAACTGGTCAACTCGGTCCTGAATCCATTTCCGCACCGGGTCAAACAACAGCGCCGTAACCACCACCGCCAGAATGAGGCCCACGGGGCCCGTGCTGGGCTGCCGCATGTGGACCAAGGTCGCCACGCCGGCAACCATGGCGAAGTACATTCCCACCACCGCCGTGACCGCCAAGGTATAAACCACGACCCGCTTCGAGATCAGATCAACGTCCATCAGCCGATAGCGGAAAATCGCGTAGCCGAAGGTCAGCGGCAACAGCAACAGCGACAGGACTGAGATTTTCGCCACCGCCTGCGGCAACCATCCCATCGCGTGAGGAAATACGTAGGGCAAAACGTACAACAGCGTGTAGGGCGAGATCGCCAGAATCGTACCCCGCGTTACCCACTTCAACTGCTGCCGCAGGATGGTCGTGCCGGCGTTCCGGTAGCTGTGCAAGAGCACGCTGGCGGCGATCAGGAAGAACACCGCGCCGTAGGAAATATCCAGGCGGTCCATGTTCCGGCTCAGCCGTCCACTCGCTTCCAGCCACCGCATTGCCGCCAGGCGGAGACCCAGCAAAAGTGTTCCCGGCACGTAGGCCATCGCCAACAGCCACCCGTGCCGGCGCACAAACTGCCGCTTCTCCGGGAACGTCAGAACAAAGTGCAGAAACAGCGCCGGCTGCAGCACCCAGGCTACGATGTTGCCCCAGTAGATAATCCAGTCGAAATCGTTCAGCTTCCCCGTGTACTTGAAGGAATACGCGATGAACGAAACCAGGCAGAAAATGTAGAAATGTGTGGACCCGGGCGCCGTCCAGCGGCGTAGCAGGACGTACACCCCGATACCCAGGTAGATCAGGGCGATCAGCCGCAGCGAATTATTCAGGGAGCGGTTTGCGGGAACCAGGATCACGCTGGAATCCAGCGTCACTCCGTGACGAGCGAGAGTGTAAGTGGCCTTTGACCAGACGCCTGTTCGGTACAGTTGGCGTTCCAGACCCGGTGTGTTCTTGATTTCCTGTCCGTTGACCGAGACCAGTTCGTCGTCAGGCTTGATGCCGCTCTTAGCGCCCGAGCCGTCGGGCTCAAGTTGGTCCGCAAACAGATGTCCGTCCCGCTCTACCCACAAGACTCCGTCGTCCGGGGCCGTAGACTCGCGTTCTTTCTGGAAGTTCAGGCCGGCAAAGATCACCGCAGCCACTGTCATCAGGAACAACAGCACCGCGACAAAACGAGCTTGGCTTTCCCGATTCATGGACTTCGGCACCGGCCCCGAATCCCCCGGGGGCTGCGGAGGCGTGGGAGCGACCCCCCACTGATCCTCAATTAGCAACTTCGCTGCCACGTCGAGCCCCATTCTCGGACTGTTAAGTCCCGTAGATAAAGCGACTTCCGAAATTATAGATGCATTTCCGAACGACAACTATGTCTTTTTGGATGTTTATGTGGGATTCCGTATCCTCTTTCCCTTGAGATTGTTGGGCTTAGGAAGCGATCGTTCGCTTGATCGATTCGGCCAAGTGCCGGAAATATGATCATCCAGAGTCGATACCGGATGTGGGAGGAAACTGATAACGACGTACGGAGTGTTCGCTCACAAGGGATTCTTACTGTCTGCTTTTGTTATGTTGCGGCATCTGGGCGTAGCGGCCACGGCGGACGAAATCAAGTCGGATGGTTGAGAGTATCTGAGCAAGAATCGTCTTCCCGAGTGGCTAGCCCGCTTTGAGCTTGTCGTTCTCCGGTATGACGGGAGGGTCTTCATCCCACTCAAACGAGAGCGCCCGGGCAGTGGTCTCAATCGGCTCCAACTCCGGAATGTCCTCCGCTACCGACGCACCCAGCTCCGTGAACTTGCGCGCTGAAACCAACACTCGGTTTTCCATCGATCCAACAGCCTGGTTGTAGGCCTCCACCGCTCGGTCCAGATTGGTGCCCACAGCGGTGATGTGTCCCGCAAGTTTGCGCAGGCGGTCGTGCAGTTCCTTGCCGAGAGCGCTGATCTGCTGCGCGTTGCGCGCCAGTTTCTCCTGGTTCCAACCGTAAGCGACGGCCTTCAACAGCGCGATCAGCGTGGTTGGCGACGCCGGAATCACCCGCTGCAGAACCCCTTGTTCGATGAGGCTCGGATCCTGCTCCAGCGCAGCACTGAAAAACGTTTCCCCTGGCAGGAACATCACCACGAACTCCGGTGTGGCCTCGAACTGTTCCCAATAGTTCTTGGCGCTCAACGTCTTCATGTGGTCCCGCACCTGACGCGCATGACTGGCCAGGCACGCCCGCCGCGCCTCTTCGTCGGTCGTTTCGAATGCGTCGAGAAAAGCTTGCAGCGGCGTCTTCGCATCGACCACGACGTTCTTGCCGCCAGGCAACTTTACGACCAGATCCGGGCGCAGGCGGCCGCTTTCGCCGGTCACCGTCTCCTGCTCCGCGAAGTCGCAATAGGGCAGCATCCCCGCAATCTCGACCACCCGCCGCAACTGTATCTCTCCCCATCGTCCGCGCACGTTTGGAGTGCGCAGGGCACGCACCAGGTTGCCGGTTTCCGATTGCAGCTCTTTTTGTGTGCTGATCAGCGACTGGACCTGGGCCTTCAGATCGCCGTATGCCTCGCCGCGCGCGATTTCCATTTGCTGAATCTGCGCATCCACCTTGCTCAGCGACTCATGCACTGGCATGACCAGATCCGCGACCGCTTTCTGCCGCGCATCAAGATCTCCCTGGGCCTCGCTCTGAAACCGTTTCAGCGTTTCCTGAGCGATCTGGAGGAACGAAGAATTATTGTTTTTCAACGCGTCCGCCGCCAGCGCCTTGAACGCGTTCTGCAAGTCGACTGCGGCACGATCCCCCGCTTTGGCCAACAATTCGATCTTTTCGTTGCTGGTCTTTCGTTCCGATTCCAGGGCGGATTCCAATCTGGCGCGGCTCTCCAGGAGCGTCCGCTGATCCGCCAAAAGCCGCGCCAGATCGGCCTTTACGGTCGCTAATTCCTTCTCCGTCAACGACAAACGGGCCTGCAGCCCGGCCGTGCGCGAACGCAGAACCAGCCAGGCGAGCAAGCCGCCAAACAACAGGCCAATGCCCCCACTGATCCCTAGTTCTATAGACACAGGTAACTTCTTTCTCCCGTCCCCGGCTTCTAGCCTAGCACCAGCAGCAGGTTTGAGCCGGTAACAACCTTGAGCCGGAAATGGCTTGAGCGGACCTTGATCCTTCCCAGGATCTCGTTGGATAGGCCAGATTGATGCATAGAGGCCCCAGACTATTGTTGGCGTTCCTGCTCGGCACGGGCGCCGCGACCGTACAGCCCGCGACTCGCCTGATGGCCGTTCCAGCTGAAGGCCCCGGAGCCACCGGCCAGTCGGCCCAGAAAGCTATGCTGAAGCCGGCCGCCGCCAGAACTCCCGACCTTCCCTTTAACGAATACGAGGTTCAGACCGAAGAGCAGCTTCTGACACTAGCCAACCAGGCGCGCGAGAAAGCGGGTGCGCCTCCACTGACAGTCGATGCTGGACTGTCCGAAGCTGCTCGCGTTCACGCGCAGGCCATGCTGTCGGCGGGCCAGCTTTCGCATCAGCTTGACGGCGAGGCTTCTCTACCTCAACGTCTGGCGGCCACAACTCACCTCCAGTTCGACCAAGAGGGCGAAAACGTTGCCCTCGACTACGATGCCGAGCACGGACATCAACATCTCATGCTTTCACCCCCGCATCGCGCGAACCTGCTCAACCCGGCTTACAACGTGGTCGGGCTGGGCGTGGTTCGTAGTGGGGACCGCCTTTTCATTGTGCAGGACTTCGGCCATGCCCTCCCCAATTATTCTGCTACTGAAGTGAAAGACCGCATTGCCGCGGCCGTGAATCAAACGCGCCGCCAAGCCAGCCAGCCTGAACTGCAGCGGCGCGATCTGCTGATTGCGGATGAGGCTGCGTGCTCGATGGCGCAAGCCGACAAGCTTGGAACTACCCCGGTTCGCAAACTCGCCGCGCGCTTTACCGTTTTCACCTACACCAGCCTGCACCCCGAAACCCTGCCTGCAGGAACGGCCCACGCCATCGCGAGCCGCAACCTGCACAGCGTTTCCATCGGGGCCTGTTACGGCCGCACCGACACTTATCCCACAGGCGTGTATTGGGTCGTACTGTCGCTGGAGTAAGATCGAACGCAGGCCCCCCACTCCATTCACAAACCGCTTACTCGAAGGCAGACCGCCGGCAGCAATTCTCCGTCCCTTTGCAAAGAACTGTAAAGTGTGTGGCTTTTTTTCCTGGTGTGAGCCAAGCTAAACCTACGTCGCCAGTTTGGTCAGGTCGCCAGTTTTGGCCCGATTGACGCGCGGTCCTGGTGTTCCTCCCAGATTGGCAGTTTCCTTGCGTTTCCTACCTTAGATTGGTCGGAGATTTACGCCATGGCTCGAAGAGGGTTTTCCTTCTCTGCGATGAACGCTCTGATTCTTGGCTCTGTCTTGCTGGGGTATCCCCTGGCGGCGACTGCCCAGCGCCATGGCGGAGCCGGCGGCATGGGAGGAAGTGGCATGTCCGGGATCAGCCGTCCGACCGGAGTCAGCGAAAAGGACGCTCTCAGGGACTTTCACCAGGCCATGGCAGTGCAGGCATCCAGCCAACAGATTGCGGAGTTTCACTCCCTGGTCCAAAGTACGGAAGCAGCGAAAGCTGAACTGCAAATCTTTCTAGAAGAGGTGCACAAGGAGAACGCCGCGCCGGAATCTGCCCGTCGAGATGTTCTCGAGCGGACGCTGGAGAATGCCAGGAGTAGGAACAAGGAGTTCCAGCAAGGATTCTCCGCCGCGCAAAAATCGGGATTGAAAGATATCGCCAAGAGACTGGCTAAATCGGACTCCGACCTTGAACTGGGAGCGAAGAGGCTGGATCAAAGTTTGGATGTCAAGTCTCCCCGCCCTGAGGTTGTTGCGTACGCCGAGAGTCTCGACAAGTCGCTTACGGATTTCCACGAGCAACAACTTGCGCTCGGAAGGGAAATGAGCATCACGCTGGCCAGCGGCCAGGATCTGGCCTTCACTCTTCCGCAGGTGAAGGATCCGGTGAGCATTGAGAATCTTACGATCACGGTCCCGGTGGCGGGCATGCTTTCTCAGATTGCTACTCAGGGCGGCCAGCGCACATTTAAACTCGAGATCGCCGCCGATCTTTCAGACCTGCAACAAAACATCACCCAACTCCTACGAGCCCAACTCGACCGTGCGGAGCGCTGCGGGCAGCGTGTCGCGATTCGGCAAGCTATGCTTAGGCCCTCGACTCCAGCGAGCCTCTTGCTCGTGCAGTTGCACTTTGAGCGCTGGACCTGTCCTCGAACGTTTGGGCTACAAACCTCGAACGAACTGGGGGAAGGCGACGGCACGGTTGAGATCAAGTTGACCCCGGCCATGGAGAAGGTGAATACCTGGAAGATGGTCCCTGCGTTCGGGCGCATCGACGCCGCCGGCATGATGTTGGACGCTTTGCGCTCTGGGTCGCTTGGCGAAGACCTGCTCGATAAGGCCGCTCAGTTGGTCCTCTCCGCGGCGCGAGCTGGATCGGATTTCAAGATTACCCTTCCGCCCGCGATACAGAATTCCGTCGTACTCCAAAACGCCAGATTCCAGGATGCGGGCGTAGGCAGTCTGAGCATTGTGCTCGGCGGCCAGATCCAAATCTCCAACGAGCAGGTAGACCAGTTGGCCAGCCAACTGAATCAGGCCTTGTCCGCGCAGGGAAACCCGGCGCCGACCACGACGCCACAATTGTCGAAGCGGCCACAGTGAGTTCTCATTCCCGCGGGACGCCTCAAAATCTGAGAACTGGGAATTGAGAACTGAGAACGGATTCCCCTCTGTGCTACTCTTGCCCTGCCCTCCGTCTGCGGTTCCATGTCCATGGGATCCACTGCACACGCCCGCTTGCCTCAGACCCACGCGAACCAAGTGCGCTTCGGCACCGCTGGCTGGTCCTATAAGGACTGGGACGGCATCTTCTATCCCTCGGGAATGCAGCATCGCAAACTGCATCCGCTGGAATATCTTTCGCGCTTCTTCGATACCACCGAAATCAATACCTCATTTTACGGACCCATCAAGCCACAACTAGCCAAGCTCTGGTGCCGCAGAGTCGCAGTCGTAAATCCCGGCTTTCTCTTCACCGCGAAGCTCTACCGCGCGTTCACGCATTCGCCGATCGCAGTGATGGAGCCCACGTCCGCGGCTACCATCCGTCCCACCGACGAGGACGAAGCCCGAACCCGCGAAGGCCTCGATGCCCTTGCCACCGAGGGCCGCCTGGGCGCACTGCTGATCCAGTTTCCCGTGTCGTTCAAGAACACTTCGCTGAACCGCGAATATCTTGACCGCCTATTGCGCCAGTTCATCGAATACCCGCGCGTGGTGGAAGTGCGCGACTCCAGTTGGAACAACCCGGAGACGCTGGCGGCTTTCGCGCAAAAGAATGTTGCCTTCTGCAATATTGATCAGCCGGTCCTCGGACGCTCCCTCGCTCCCACCGAACACGTCACCGCGCCCATCGCCTATGTGCGCCTGCACGGTCGCAACCACGACCAGTGGTTCGACTCCGACAACCGCAACGACCGCTACAACTATCTCTACAACGAGAAGGAACTGGCTGGCTGGAAGGAACGAATCGAAAACGTGGCCGAGAAAGCCCAGACAACTTATGTGATCACCAATAACCATTTCGAAAGCAAGGCAGGAGTCAACGCTCTGGAGTTGAAAGCGATGATCACGGGCAGGCGAGTGCCAGCCCCGCCCACGTTGGTGCAGAAATATCCTGAACTGCGAAGATTCGCCGACCCCGCCGAAGACTCCGACGGCGTGCTCGGGTTGAGGCAAACCTAAAGCAGAAATTCCTTCCGGCTGCCCCAACACTCCGGGTCACTCCTCTTGAGCAAGCCCTTCAGCCGGGTGCCCCATGTCTCACGCATTTTGTGAGACATGGGGATTTCCCCTGCAGCGCCATCCACACGGAGGAACCACACAACACGCTTCTTGGGTGCCCGCCGAGTCTGCGTGTTCCCCGATCAGGCTGCGATGGGTTCCGCTGGCCGTTTCGCCTCTGGGACCTCGATCAGTTGACCTGACTTCACGTCGTAAACGTACCCGTAGATTGCTATTCTCTTCGGCACCAGCGGAGGCTCCCGAATCCGCTGCACATCATCCCGCACGCTCTGCTCCTGATCGCGGACGGTCAGCCACTCGATGAATTCTCCCGCGTGCGATCCCGGGCCTTTTCCGACATCCTGAAAACCTTTCTCTGTGAGGGCCGCTGTTTCCAGGCTGTTGGCCAGCAATCCTCGCATCACCTCGTTGGTGAAAAATTCCATGCCGCAATTGGGGTGGTGAATCACAAACCACTCCCGCGTAGCCAGCAGCTTGTAGGAAATCACGAGCGAACGAATGGCATCGTCGCTGGCGCGTCCGCCCGCGTTAGGAATCACGTGCGCGTCCCCTCCGGCGAGTTCGGCGAACTTGGCTGCAGGGGGGCTTTGATGCTTACAAAATTACCGGTAAATAGCAGAGCGATCAGGAAGGGTTCCAGTTATTGCCGTTTCGCATGCTCTGCCTAGCTTGCGTCAGGAAGGCATTGGCTCTTGTACCCTAATACGGACAGGCGAAACGATAAGAATGGTCTTGACAATTCCCAAAGCGGGGATATGCTACGCGGGATGCAGTTGGGAAATGCTGCCAGTACTACGCGCTCCATTCCCAGCTGATGCCTTCCGAAACCGGTCCCCAGGGAAATTCATTTGAGGTTCCATGCGCCGTGAGAGCGCATGCCCAAGGGTATTTGTGGCACACATATCACGCTAAAGGAGCACCCTTATGTTCGATTCACAGTTCCCCAAGGTCTCCAACATCGTCCTGACCGCGCTTTTCGCTCTGTTCTGTGCCGGAGCTGCCGAGGCGCAGGAAACGGTCAACCTCTCACCGAATTACCAGCTGTCTCCAACACCCAATGTCTACCGCCATGCGCTGGCGACCTCCAATCCTCGCGCTCGCGAAGGGATGACTAAGATCAATGCATCGCATCTGGCGAGAGCGGCCGGCTCATCCGCTGCAAGCAATGGCAGCACCCGGTACCCAGGAGACCTTCAGTATAACGGAGGATCGACCGTAACTACCGCCATGCATCACGCAATCTTTGTGAATCCAACCAGCAGCTGTCTACCAAACTCATGCTGGGGAGATCCGATCGGGTTTTTGAGGGATCTGTCCAGCAGCAACTTCATCCATGTCACAGATCAGTACACAGGCGTGCAGACCTCCCATCGGTACCCGGTAGGGACGAACTACATTATTTCCTATCCGGTTACCACTGGAACACCACTAACTGACTATGACATGGAAGTGATAGCGTACTCAGCGGCAGCCTTCTCCAACCAGGATGGCTATGGCCATATTTATCACATCTTTCTGGTGCCCGGACAAGACGAATGCTTCACTAGCGGTTTTTCCGTTTGCTACTCCCCTGACAACCCCACAACCTTCTATTACTGCGCTTACCATAGCAGCTTCGACGTCTCGGGTTTCGGGCATGTCCTGTACACCGTGGAACCATTTCAGGATGTCGGAGGCTGCGATTCGCGACCCGGAACTCCAAACGGCCAGTTGACCGACTCGACAAACAACATCCTGTCACACGAGACCTTCGAGACGATAACTGATCCGGACGGGACTGCTTGGTGGAATGTCCTCGATAATGGGCTGTATGGCCAAGAGATTGGGGATGAGTGTTCATTCATTACCTTCACCCCAACTGGCGTTTATTTCGATCCGAGCCTTGTCAGCTTGAATGGAAAAAGTTACGCGGCTCAACCGGAGTACAGCAACAGAGGACATGGTTGTAAGACGAAGGCGAGCACCGATGATTAGTTAGCGCCCAGGTTGGGAGGGCACGCTTGCCCTCCCAGCACACCGTCTCGATCCGTGAAAAC
The DNA here is from genome assembly GCA_049792875.1 of Candidatus Sulfotelmatobacter sp. GTDB lineage: Bacteria > Acidobacteriota > Terriglobia > Terriglobales > Acidobacteriaceae > Sulfotelmatobacter. Next base: position 42,207 of record JBARBI010000207.1, on the reverse strand, counting down.
TCATGCCGAGCGCTCCCGGGCTACTGGTTTGCAGAGCCGGTTCCTCCCGATTTTGTGCTGACCGTCATTCTCTATCAGCAAGGAGCCGAAAATACGGCGCGCCCATATTGTGTAATGGGAGCGACGGCTGCTGACCGATCCGAATCGGAAAAGTTTAGGACGCTTCAAGAGGCGATTCAGGTGTTCGTGATTTTGCAGGGGCAAGTCAGGCCACCCGCTGGTCGAGTGGCACTTCCTATTGCCGTTTGCGACGCTACCGCTTGCGGAAGATCTCGAAGATCAGAGTGAAGAATTGCACTAAAGTTATCCCGATTGTCACATACACCGCAATCTCCAGCCGTCGACCCGCCTCTTCTGTTCCACGCAGCAGGTCGGCGACGTCTTTCGTGGACTGCTGCAGAGTATCGGCCAATTGCTCAAAGTGTTGCAGCGAAGCCCTCATCTTGTCCGAGGTCCTCGACAGGGCCAGCGACGCTTCACCGAACTGTTGTCCATTTCTCAGATCCAGCTCCGCCCGGCACGCCGTCCACCACGGACTCCCCGGAGGACTGTCATACATCCGCTGCCGGATCTCCACATAAGAACGGTTGCGCAACAACTCCACTAGCGCCGACACCTTGTTGGAAGCCCGAGCCTCTTCACTGGCTGGGGCTTCCGAACCTTTCGCGTCATTGACGATAACCCGCATACAGGTAGCCTATCAGCCAACTCTTGCCGAATTGAGGTGCCCGAAGTGCATATCCGGCCCTTCTTTTCCGCGCGCTCCGGCTACTGGTAACGACATTACCCCTGCCCCTTCAGCCATACTCTAGATCGGCCTTTCGTGCGGGAACGAGCCCCACGCGCTGCTCGAAGGGTCGGGGCGTCACCACCCGCGAGAAAATCCCAATAAAACTGGGTTCCAACCTGCCGAGAACCAAGACTGGCGCACGCCTCGCCACATTGCCTAGCGCGCATCACTGGCAGCTGTCTGGAATCGAGCGTCCCCAAACTGCCAGAATAGAAAACTCCACTCGTCCGCCAACTCCTGCTCCAATTGCGTCTTCGTTGAGCCGATGCCGTGACCCGCCTCGTATTCCACGCGCAACAGAATGGGCTTGCCGCTTGAGGTAGCCGCTTGCAGACGCGCGGTCATCTTGTCGGACTCCCACGGCGCGACGCGTGGATCGTTGCGACCCGTGGTCAACATGATTGCGGGATAGCGAGTTCCATTCTTCACATGGGCATACGCGCTCATCTCGTAGAGTCCCTTGAATCCCTCGGGATCCTTGACGGTTCCCCATTCCGGGATTTCGCCGGGGCCGTCCTGTTCCAGTTCGCCGCGCAGCGCGTCGGTAAAGCCCACTTCAATCAGCGCGGCCGCAAACAAGTCTGGTCGTTCGGTGATGGAACGGCCAATGAGAATGCCTCCGGCGCTTTCGCCCTCGCCAGCCAAGCGAGCGGGCGAGGTGTATTTCCTTTCGATCAAGTACTCGGCGCATGCGATGAAATCGTGCCAGGTGTTCGGCTTGGTTAGTTTCTGCCCAGCCTTGTGCCAGTCATCTCCAAACTCGCCACCGCCGCGCACATGAGCGAACGCCAGCACGCCGCCTCGTTCAAGCCAAGCTAGGTTCACCGGGTCAAAGTGAGGGTCGAGCGAACTCCCGTAGGCTCCGTAGCCATTCAGCAATACCGGGTTGGAGCCGTCGAGTTTGAGTCCACGCCGGTAGATAATCGAAAGTGGGATGAGCGTGCCATCCTGGGCCGGCACTTTCACTTCCTCCGACTCTATGTCTTCGGGATTATCGAAGGGGGCAGAAGGCCGCAGCCTTGTGTCCACGACCTTCTTCGTTTTCGGATCGTATTCGTAAAAGCGATTTGCCTTCGTCCATCCCGAGAGTTCGAAAACGACGCCCGATGCCCGCACGTCTGGTGGGTAGAGTCCGATTGAGCCATCGTAGGGCAACACGACCGGCTCCGGTTTCGCAGCTGTTTCGTAGCCCACGCGCAGCAGACGGTCGACAGCTCCATCGCGCAATTGTACGTACAGCGCATCCTGCGCGGCGACCAACGTAGTGACTACGGCTGCGCTGGGTGCCACAACTACTTCGGCATGGCTGAGGTCGGGATTCGAGAGATTAGTGTGAATGATCTTGAAACGCGGTGCATCTTTGTGAGTTAGCAGCCAGAGGTCGTCGCCGCGAACTGTCATGCCAGTTACTGCATCGTTAACGTCGCAGACCTTGCGCCAGGGCGTGTTTGGCTTGCCCACCGAGTCAAGCGGAGCTATATAGATCGAGATTTCGTTCTGCGACCCGTGCGTCACCGTCCCTAGCGCAAAGGGCACATCCGGGACTGTAGCTATTAAGGAAATATCCGCGGGTTCCACCTTGACCAATGGCGACACGCCGTAGCCAAAGACGGCATTGTCGTGCTCCGGATCAGTCCCGATTACGTGGAGATACGCCCGACTCTTGATTTCTCTTTCCTCCTCCTGCGCGTGTGGTCGGAGCTTCTGCAACCGGTTGTAGATGAACGAGTGTCCGTCGGGGAGCCATCCAACCGTGTCATTGAACTCGGCCCGGTCAATGGTCTCGCCGGTGTCGCGCACCGTCTCGGTGTCCATGATGTGCAGGACTGCCTTTTCAGATCCGCCCAGGGAGATGCCATACGCAACGTAGCGGCCGTCGCTCGAAGGCCAAAAGTAATTGATCGCACTGGGAGTTTCTTTTCCACTTATTTTTTGCGGATCGACGAGCAATGTTTCCTGGGAGACCAACCCGTCCCGCATGTACAACTTGACCACAGATTCGGTGCTCAACAGCTTGTAGTAAAAATACCGTCCCGTCGCCAAGCGCACGATTCCGCCAACACGAGCGGGAATGGATTTGTCGAGCTGCTCGATGCGCGCCAGCAATTCGTCGCGGCCGGAGATGCGCCCCAAAACGCGTCGCGTGTAGTCGTTTTGGGCCTTCATCCACTTCGCTACTTCGGGATTGTCCAGATGCTCCATGTAGCGATAAGGATCCGTGACCTTCGTGCCGAAATAATCGTCCACCACTGGCCGAACCCGCGCAACTGGAGGTCGCGTGATCTCGGAGGCATTCTGCGCGGCCGCCCGGCGAAACACAGCGGGCGTCAAAAGATTGGCAACTAGAAACGCGGAGATTAACCCCAGGCGATTGTTTGACGGAGTGCGTTTCACCAGTACTCCTTAGAGGGAGTTCTTTTCGACTCAAGAATAACCGCAAGTGTACAAGAGACGCCTTCCGTAGTCGCGCTTTGGGTGTCTCGCACTGAGTGGTGGATCACTGGAGGTTGAAATATCCTTATCGCTCATCCATCGCGAGTCAAAATCGCTTTCTCGTGCTCACTTGTGATAACGCCTTGATTGCGTATGTATCCGCGAACGTCGGATGGTTGAATACTTTGAAATATTCAGCGCGCAGGTCGAGCTTGACCAGTTTCCGTCAGGTTGAAAATGCAGCTCCTCTGCCCGGGGGGCATCCTAAACGGGGGGGCATCCTAAAATGGAGAAGTCACATTCTCAATGGACTCATTTCTGGGGAGCAGGTCACTCCCTAAGGCCCCGGATCACGAGTGGGGGAGATTGTGCCAATAAGTTGTGTGTTTGCAATATGTTGCTGCCGCCCGCGGATCCCGCGGAGAGGTAACTGCAACAGAATCAATATTTTGGTGCTTCAGCAGAAAAATGAGGAGGGATTGACCGGCCAACCATAGTGCCAACCGTGGACTTCACGCAAAACCGCGCACCGTTGAGAGAGTTAAGAGAATACTTCGGCACCGGACTCATGCGCCCAACGCCGCGTGATCGGCCATCCGGCGCTTGCTGTAGCGCAGCGCGACGTTCATGAAGACGTTGCCGAGAGAGGTCTCGAAGCAGATCATCAACGCCTCCGTGTCTTCGCTGGTCTTGTCTCCCTCCTGCGCGGTAAGAAGGAGCGGGGGATGTACCCGGAAGTGGAAGCCCTGGTCGTTGAGCGCCGAGATGGCGTTGCCCACGACCTGATTGGCGAGCTCGAAGATGGTCTCCTTGATCAGCGCGTCCGACTCGGGCAGTTCGGCGCCCGCATAGTGGCTGGCCACCTTCACTGCCGTCTGCGGCTCCAGGTCGAGAATGATCCGGCCTTCGATGTCGCCTGTCAGTGCGATCATTCCGGCCACGCCTTTGCGGCGGTAGGCTTCTTCTTCCATGGTGAGGTTTCCCACCTTGGTGGTGCCCTGCAACCCTTGCGACAACACGGCGTCCGCCGCGTTGATGAAAGGCTGGATCAGTTCCATCTTCATCGAGTTAGACTCCCGCCCCGGTCGCGTTCGCCACGACGCCGTCTTCGCCCAGCACGTACTTGATGACTTCGTACAGCACTTCCGGCTTTACTGGCTTCTGCACGAAATGGCGCGCCCCCCGTTGCAGTGCCGCCACAATGTTTTCCTGGTAGCCCACCGACGACACCATCACGATGCGAGCTTCCGGATGCTGTTGGACAATCCGTTCGGCAGCTTCGATTCCTTCCATCTGCGGCATGGTGATGTCCATGAGCACGATGTCTGGATGCGTGCGGTCGAACTCGCTGATGGCAGTCAAGCCGTCCCCGGCCTCTGCCGCCACCTGCCCGCCGAACGTTTCGATCATGCGGGCCAGATTCTTGCGGGCAAACACGGAGTCGTCCACGATCAAATACCGGACCGGCTGCCCGTCCTTGCTGCGTTTTACTGGTGCAAACTGCTCCATACAATCCTCCCCCTGTCTACTGCATATCATGCCCGGCTCGCCCCGGCCAGATCACGCTGGTCACAGGTACTTGCCGTGCCCGATCTTAGTTTCCGGCGCGCACTGCCCGCCCGGTGGATCCCATGCTCCCGGTGTTCCTTCCGCAAAGGGCCTGCAACGTTGCCCCCATGACATCCAAACCGACCACGCGGATGGCGTATCCCCGTTCGATCGCCGCCTTAGGCATGCCGTACACCACGCAGGACTCTTCACTCTGCGCAATCGTCATGCCGCCTTCTTTCTTCACTGCTCCTAACCCTTCGGCCCCGTCGTCGCCCATGCCGGTCATCAGCACGCCGACCGCCTGCGCCTTGAACTCCTCGGCCACGCTGCGCAACAGCACATCCGCGCTGGGACGGTGCCCGTTTACTCGCGGCTCATCGCTGAGCACCACGATGTCTCCCAGCGGGAGCCGTTTCACTTTCATGTGACGGCTTCCAGGACAGATCAACACCCGGCCGGGCTGCAGCACGTCCCCCGACTGTGCTTCTTTCACCCGCAAGGGGCACACTTCGTCCAACCGGCGGGCAAACATCTCGGTGAATCCCTCCGGCATGTGCTGCACCACGGTGATCGCTCCCGGAAAATCTCCCGGCAACTGCGACAGCACATATTCGAGCGCCTGCGGGCCTCCGGTGGAGACGCCGATGGCGACTACCTTGTTCGGGGCTCCCGCTGCGGCCGGCAGTTTCTCCGGCTTCGGCGGAACGCCGGGCAACATGCGCGGCTTCAACTTGCACTCCGCCGCGGCCTTCACTTTGGCAATCAGCTCCCGGGCAGTCTCCGCCATGTGTGCCGTCGCGTCTTTGGGTTTGGGTACAAAATCGAATGCACCCAACCCCAGCGCCTTCATGGTGACAGACGCGCCTTCGGTGCTGTGGGAACTGAACACGATCACCGGTACCGGCTGCCGCCGCATGATCTCTTTCAGCGCTTCGATCCCGTTCATGCCCGGCATTTCGAGGTCCAGCGTAACCACGCTGGGTTTCAGCTCCTCGATCTTCTTCAGGCAGAAGGTGCCGTCCATCGCGGTTCCAACCACCTCGATGGACTCATCGCCAGCCAGCATTTGCGGAATCAGCTTGCGCATCAGCGCCGAATCATCGACCACGAGGACGCGCACGTGCGGCTTCGTCATGTCCGGCCTCCGACGGTGGCGCTCAGCGAGATCCGTGCCCGGTCCATATGCGTCAACAACAAACCCGAATTGGACTGTCCAGTTTCCTGCGGCCGCCACCGTGCCACGTGCTCCACCACGGCCGGCAGGTTGAGAATCAGCACCACGCGCCCGTCGCCCAGAATGGAGGCGCCAGAAACCAGATCGGTCGAGAATGTCTGGTCATCGAGTGCTTTGATCACCAATTCCTCTTCGCCTTCGAGCGCATCGACAATCAAGCCGTACTTCCTCTCTCCCACAGTAATGACGAGCACAAAGAGCTTGGATTTTCGATCTCCGTCGGCCACCGGACGGCCCAGTCGCAGCAGTGGCAAAACCTGGTTGCGCAACTGCAGCACCTCGTAGTTGTCGACCTGGTGCACTTCCGTTTCGAAGGTTCGTGCAATCTCCAGCACTGCGTTGAGCGGGATGGCATACAAGCGCTGCTCCACCCAGAACAGCAGGGCCTTGATGATGGCCAGGGTCAGCGGCAGCTTCAGCCGGAAGGTTGTGCCTTGCCCGGGGCGTGTCTCCACGCTGACCGAGGCCTTCAACCGGTGCAGCACGCTTTGCACCACATCCATGCCCACGCCACGCCCGGAGACTTCGGTGACGTGCTCGGCGGTGCTGAAGCCGGGACGGAAAATGAAGTCGAAGACCTCCGCTTCGCTCATCCGCGCAGCTTCCTCGGTGGTACTCATGCCCAGTTCGACAGCCTTGGCGCGAATTTTTTGGGCATCGATGCCGCGGCCGTCGTCGCTCACTTCGACGATGACCTGGTTGCCATGGTGATACGCATTCAGCCGCACGACCCCCTGCGGCTTCTTGCCCAGCTTGCGGCGCTCTTCGGGAGGTTCAATGCCGTGGCTTACCGCGTTCCGCACAAGATGGGTCAAGGGCTCGGCGATCGCATCCAGAATTCCCTTATCGAGATCGGTGTCCTGCCCGCTGATGTCCAGTTCCACTTCGCGCCCACACTGCCGCGACACATCGCGCACCATCCGCGGGAAGCGCCGGAACAACTGGTCCACGGGCACCATGCGGATCTTCATGACCGAGCGCTGCAGATCATTCAGCACCCGTGCCTGGAAGGCCATGGCGTCGGCAAATTTGCCGCGCAGCAGCTCTTTCGGATAGCGCTTGGAGAATTCGTTCAGCGCCTGCTGCAACATCGACTTGCCGATAATCAGCTCGCCCACCAGGTTGAGCACGTTGTCAATGCGGCTGGCCTCCACCCGCAGCAGGTTTTCCTGTGTCGCCGCCACCGTGGCGGACGCCGGGAGCACGGGAGTGGGAGCCTCCGTCAGCGCATCCTCTTCCAGAGGGTTCGCATTGACGGCCGCTTCGGCCGCGAGAACTGCCGGATCCGCTGCCTTCTGCGATGTCGGGCTGGGGGCGAGCAACAATTCAACCGCCACTTCCTCGGCGATCGTTGGGATGCGTCCCTTGGCCGCGATCTGCTCGACGGTCTGTGTGCTGGCCAGCACGAACTCGACGTGCTTCGACGCCGCCGGCGATTTGGCATCGGGATGCACCGCAATTACCTGCCCCACCGCGCCCAGAGCGTTGTGAATCAGCTGGCGTCCGGCAATGGGCATGGCGCAATGCGGATCAATCTTGACCACCACGTGATAAACGGTGAGACCACTGGCCTGGGCCTTGGTCATGGCCAGCTTTTCGTATTCGGTCCAGAGCCCAGTCGCCTTGGCGTGTGCCCGCGCTGCCGATGTTCTGGCTGCCGACGTTGTGCCCGAGGATTTCTTCGTCCGCCGAGTTTTTCCGGGAGCCGGCAGGGCGGTCAGGTCGTGGATCCTCTTGCTCAGAATCTTGGTGGAAGGCAGCTTGCCGCCCTTGCGGTAGGACGCAATCATGTCGGTGAAAACGTCGGCGGCCGCAAACGCGATTTCCGCCACAGCCGCCTGCGTCGCGGTACCTTCGATCGATAGCGCGTCTTCGAACTGGTGGGCCAGTTCGCTTAACTCGCGCAGCCCGCAGGCCGCCGAGTCACCCTTCAAAGTGTGCACCGTGCGCCGGATGCCGCGGACGATTTCCTCGTCACCGGGTTTCTTTTCCAGCTTCAGCGCTTCGTCATTCAGCGCTTGCAGCAGTTCCTGCGAGGTCTCAAAAAAGAGCTCTTGCAGTTCCGCGCCGCGCTCATCGGGGGAATTCGTCATTTGTTACTCCCGCACCTCAAGCCGCTGGTACGCCGTTCCGCTGTCCTTGTGGACCATCTGGAACTTCTGGGTCAGCCCCAGAAGGCTTTCCGCATGTCCGACAAACAGATAACCGCCGGCGTTCAAGCAGCGGTAGAACTTCTCGATCAGGCGCTTCTGCTCCGCTTCATCGAAGTACATCATCACGTTACGGCAGAAGATCACATCGTTGCGCTGCGGCAGGTACTCCGTTTTCAGATTGTGAAAGTCGAAGTGCACCATCTCCTTCAGCGGCTTTTTGACGGCGTAGCGCTCTGCCACTTTGTCGAAGTAGCGTAGACGGTAGCCATAATCGACCATCGACATCTGGTTTTCGCTGTAAGTGCCCTCCTGCCCGTGCCGCAAGACGGAGTAGGCGATGTCGCTGGCCAGAATCTCCACCCGCCACGGGGGCGGCACCAGAGGCTTGGGCAACGGCAGATCCATGGGCAGGGGATTGCGCAGGTAGTAGTAAGCCAGCGCATCGGTGACCAGCATGGCCAGGGTGTAGGCTTCCTGCCCGGTGGAGCAGCCCGCGCTCCAGATGCGGATCGAGTATTCGCGCCGCGAACTCTTGTATTTGAATAACTCTTCCAGCACGGTCTTCTGAAACAAGTCCAGTTGTGCCTTGTGCCGGAAGAAACTGGTCTCGTTGACCGTCAGGTTTTCCAGCAGTTTGGCCAGTTCGTCCTTCCCCTGGTGGCTGATCAGCAGGCGGTAGTAGGCATAGAAGGAGTCGGCGCGGCACTCCTTCAGCCGGCGCAGCAGCCGGTCCTGCAGAAAGTGCGTGCGGCGTTCGTCGAAGTGCATGCCGCACTCCTGGTAGACGAGCGCCTGCAACAGCTTCAATTCCGCTTCCGTCAGTATGGGAGCAGGTGCGGCTCCGGATGTGCTCATGCGTTTTCTCGTTCCCGCGGACACTGAAAAGCAAAACACTGCAACTGCCGACGTGCCTGTCCTGATTAGCGGGCTGCCGCGCCCTTCGCCTCACCTTTTGCGGCCGCCTTCTTTTCGCCCGTCTCACTCTTGCACTGCAAAGTTCCCGGAGCCAGCAGTTTGCTCATGTCGAGCAGCACCACCAGCCGTCCTGCGACCTTGCCCAGTCCCGTCACACAGTTCAAGCCGCCTTCCTGAAAGACCGCCGGCGGAGCCTCCACGGCGTCGGCGGGTATCTTGAGGACTTCGGAGGCGGAATCCACGATCAATCCCGCCAGCCTGCCCGCATGCTCGACCACCAGGATGCGATTCTGTTTCCGCAGCGTGGCTTGCTTCTCTCCGAAACGCTTGCGCAAGTCCATGACGGAAACGATTTTGCCGCGCAGATTGATCACGCCCTCCAAGTAGTCGGGCGCGTCCGGCACGGCGGTAATCTCAGGTACCCGCACGATTTCGTGCAGGGAAGTGATGGGCACGCCATAGGTCTCTCGGCCCACCTGAAAGCCCACGATATGGAGTTCACGGCTCATGGTTGTCAGGCTCCTCGGACGGCGGCCCTCAGAACTGCGCTCCCGCCGTGGCCCGCCGCGCGTTGCGGCCGGCGGCGTCTCCGCCCGCCTGCGCCCGCGAAGCTTCCGCCAGCGAGAAGCGGTCGATGAATTCCAGCAGGCCGCGCGACATCTTCGACATCTGTTCCGACGACGCTGCCAGTTCGGTCGAGCCCGAAGTGGATTGCTGCACCAGTTCGCGCATGCGCTCCATGGCCTTGACCACGGCCTGGGCTCCAGAGGCTTGCTCCTCCACCGCCGAGTTGATTTCGTGCGTGATTTCATTCAAACGGGTAGTGGCGCGCGCGATCTGCGACGAGCCGTGCGACTGTTCGTTGGTGGCCGCGCCGATTTCCTGTGCGAACTTGTAGACTTCGGTGACCACATTGGAAATCTTGCGCAGCGCCGCGTTCAGCTCTCCGCCCAGTTCCAGTCCCTCGTTGACGATGGTGGTGGAGCGGTCCATGTTCTCGACCGCCTTGCGGGCTTCCTTCTGAATGCTTTGGATCAGTTCCGAGATTTCCTTGGTGGACTGTGCCGATTTCTCGGCCAGTTTGCGCACTTCGTCGGCGACTACCGCAAATCCCAGGCCGTGCTCGCCAGCCCGGGCCGCTTCAATGGCAGCGTTCAGAGCCAGCAGGTTGGTTTGCTCGGCGAGATCGTCGATGACTTCGATGATCTTGCCAATGTCGTCGGCGCGTTGTCCCAGGGCCCCAATGATTTCCCCCGAAGAGTTGATGGTCGTGTTGATGCGGTTCAGGCCGTCGGTCGCTTTCTCCATGGTGCCGATGCCGTTGTGAACCTCCTCGCGCGAGCGGTTGGAGATGTCGAGTAGCACCTTGGCCGTGTCCGCGACGCGCTGGATCGAGGCCACCATCTGATCGATGGAGGCGGAAGTTTCGCTGACGCTGGACGCCTGCACCTGTGTACTCTTCACCATGTTCTGCACGTTCACGCTCATCTCGTGCATGGTGCTGGTGACCTCGTCGATGGCAGAAGAAGCCTGCAATCCGATTTTGGCGGCGTCATCAGAAGCTCCGGCCACCTGGTTGGAGGCGCTGGCCACCTGCGACGAGGCGTCGCGCACGCTGCGCACCAGTCCCGCCAGACCCTCGACCATCCGCGAAAAAGCGTTGCCCAGTGTGTCGTGCGAAGACCGGGGCTTTACTTCCAGGGTCAAGTCGCCTCCGGCGATGGATTCCGATACGCCCGCCATCTCCTTGAGGTAGGTGACCATCTTGTGGAAGGTGCGGGACAGTTCGCCGATCTCGTCGTCCCGGCTCAGGTCGATGTTGTGTTCCAGATCGCCGGTGTTGCCAATTCCGCGAGCTACATTCATCAGGTCGTTGAGCGGCTGGGTAATCGACTTGGCGGTACGGTAAGCGATGATTGCGCCCACTGCGAGCGCGATGATCGTGCTGAGAAGGGATACGCCAATCGTCCAGTTCGCGGCGCTCTCATCCGAACTGCGGCGTTCTTCCACCAGTTTGCGGTTCTCTCCGTCGGCGATATCCAGCGAGTCGGTGGAGTTCTTGACCCACGAGGAAGCATCCTTTTGCAGGTAGTAGATCTGCAGTTCGGCGACGGTGGCGTTGCCGGAGTCCACATCCTTCCGCTTTTCGATCAGGGGTTGGGCAAACTCCTTGCCCCAGGACTGCTCCAGTTGCTGAACCTTGGACAGAGCGTTCTTGACCTGATCGGAGTTGGCCAGAGCCTTGCCCTGTTCCAGTTTCTCGTTCAGCGTGCGCAGACCTTCGTTCATCCGGTCGACCTCGCGCGTGTCGCCGCTTAACAGGTAGTTGCTCAGGTACAGCCGGTTCTGCATCATCTGGAAGCGGACGGCATTGGTCGAGTCTGCCAGGTCCAACGACTGTTGCGCCGCCTTCTTGGCGTCGTGTTCCCGCTGCACCGCCCTCCAGTTCACCAGGAACAGCACCAACACCATCGTGAGGATGATGCCGAAATTCGTATACAACTTCTTCCCGATTGTCATGCCCGTCTCCTCCGCGGCCAGGCCACTAGGCCACTACCGCGGCTCAAACTTGAAATCGATTACCCCGGTGCTCTCGACCGCTGCCGGTTCAAAGCGCCATTTCTTGGCGGCGTCCAGCGCCGCACTGGCCAACACCGGGTGCCCACCCACGATGCGGGCATCCTTCACGGTGCCGTTGGGCGCGACCACAACTTCGATCTTGACCGTGCCCGCGATGTGCATCTTCCGCGCCAGTTCGGGATACGCTGGTTCCACCTTGCTCTTGGCCCGGCGGGAAATCTCGTCGCTCTGGGCTTGTTGCGCGCCGGCATGGATCGGTCCCACAGTTGCTGCCAGGGTCAGAGCGGCGATCATGGCCGCTGCCTTTCTTTGAGACACAATTCCTCCCCGCGTACGAGAAGCTCGTGCCCCTCAACGTGCAACAGCCGGGCCACCCCATCCTTCTTCAAGAAACCAAAGTAATGGCTTGCATCTGAAACTAAATAGGATAGTTAATAGCACACAAGACCCGCGCAGAGGCCACTCCCAGAATTAAGGGCGTCTCATTCCAGCCGAATCGTTCTATATTTCTCACTGTGCGACAAAGTCTCACGCCAGTCTCGGGATTTCACACCCAGGCACCCCCTTTCCCCATTTCACTTGACTCAAATTGAGATGACAGGTAGTTTCCCAATAGATTCAAGCACTTGTGAATCACGAATCCTATTCCTCCACTTTCGGCGCAGCGCTCAGCATTTCTGGCGGCAGTCCCATCGTTCCCCAGGAAAACAGTTTTGTCCCGGGGTCCGATGAGGGCTTCCAGAAACTTCTTCTCCGTATTGCGGCCAAGGCGGGGCAGCGGTCCGACGCTAATTCGCTGATTCAATTGTTCTGCCAGGCCACGCGCGAATTTTTCCAGGTGTCCGGCGTCTATTTCTGGCGTTGCTATCCCGCCGACGAACTGATGGGAGAGCAAGCGGATGGGAAACTGGCGGAACGCTTTGTCGGCATCCGGTTGCGGCCCGATCAGAGTGCAGTTACTGCCGAGGCGGTGCGGCAGCGACGCACGATCTTCGCCAATCACGTAGAGTCCGTAGTCTTTCCCGCCGCGACGCAATTTGAGGCGCGTTCACTGTTGGCTGCGCCGTTGATGGTTTTCAACGAAGTCATGGGCGCAGTGACGTTTCTGCATGATACCGACGACAACTTCTTCAACGAGGACTTTGCCGCCAAGGCGACGATCTTGGCCGGTCAACTGGGCAGCCTGCTGGAAGCGGCACGACTCAGCGACGCGTCCCGGGAGGAGCACCGCCGCGCCGAAATCCTGGCGGATGTGGCCCACGCGCTGCATGGGACGCCCGATGTTTCGAGTGTGATCGAGGCCCTGGCCGACCGCCTGCGCATCCTGCTTCGCACCAGGCTGGTGTGCGTGCTGCTGCGCCGTGAAGGACCCTTTGAATTGAAGGCGGTCTCGGCTGAGACTCCGCAACTGGCGAATTCCGCCCGTGCCCGCCATGACCGTCCCACGCTCCGCTTCGCCGCAGATCTGGCGCAACGCGCTGTCGCCGCCGGCGAGCCCATCACGCTTTCGATCGGCGCCGACGTCCACTCGCTGGGTAATCTGGTCTCTCCCGGAATGCTGATCGCGGCACCGTTTCGCACTTCGCGCACCCAGGGGGCCATCCTGCTCTATCCGCGCCCGGACCGCGTTTTCACCGCAGAGGAAAAGGCGCTGGTGGCAGCGATTGCAGGTTTCGGAGCCGTCGCCGTGGCCCATGCCGAACTCCATGCCACCTCTCATGCCCAGGCGCACGAACTGCACCAGTTGCTCGAGATTTCTTCCGAACTCAGCTCCAGCAGCGATCTTGATCAATTCCTGCAAGCGTTTGTCCTGCGCGCCTCTGATTTTCTCGGGTTCGGGCGCTGCTTCATTGCGCTGCTCGAAAACGGCCAATTTCAGGTTCGTTATGGAGTGGAAAAAGGAGCAGCGCGGCGGGTCGATGTGCCGGTCCCGGAAGGTGTAGCCACGCGCGCCCTCCGCGCCAAGGAAGTCTTCTGGACGGATGAGGCCAGCAAGACTCCCGGGGTTAATCTCGATGCCGTCACGAAATACAAAGTGCACCAAGTGCTCGCCGTGCCGCTGCTGGGCACCAGCGGGAGGGTTCTGGGGATGTTTGGTGTTCTCGACCGTCTGGACGGAACCGGAATTTCACAGGAAGACATTCGTCGCGCTCGCGCGTTGTCGAATCAGGCCGCCGTCGTGCTGGAGGTTGCCAGCAATCTTCATCTATCGGAGCAACACCGGCGCCGCGCCGAGGCCCTCATCGAACTGGCCCGCGAGATTGACGGGGCGTTGCGCCTGCCCGAGTTCGCACGCCGCTTTATCAGCCGAACGGCGGAACTCACTGGTTCCCGCGCCGGTTTGCTGGCCGTGCTGCAGGAGGGACGATGGCAGGTCGCGGCGTTGTACCTTCCGGCGGAACCGTCTGCCGACGCCGCTCACGCCCAAACAACTCCGGTTGAGCTGGGTCTAGATCGCCTGCTCGGCACGGCTTTGTCTGAGTTTGTCACGCGGCACAATCACACTGTGGTTACCGGTTCAGCGGAGGAAATGCTGGGTTCACAGGCTGCGTCCAGCCTGCTCTGGGAGGAGTGCACACTGGTTCGGTTGCCGGGCGCGAGCGGGGAATTGGCCGGACTGCTCTGTCTTTCCGGACGTGCGGGTCCTTTGGATCCGGAAGATCGCGTTTTCCTCGAAACCATGGCGGGCCACGCTGCGATGGCGCTGGAGAACGCCCGTCTCTTCACGCGGATCGAACAAGCCAATCGCCACTGGATGGAGATCTTCGACGCGATCTCGGACTTCATCGTGGTGCACGATCAAGCCGGCAAGGTTCTGCGCGTGAACCGGTCTCTCGCTGCGATGATTGGCGTCCCCCCGGCGGAATTGATCGGGGTCGACATGCGGGCGCTCCTCGCCCTGACCAGCGACACCGCATCCTACTCCTGTCCGTTCTGCCGCGCCATGGCGGATGATGCGGACGAATTTGTGCACCCAGTGTTCGATCGAACCTATCTCGTCTCGACCTCCCGGGTGCATGGCGCCTCCGACGAAGGCCTGCAGACGATTCACGTTTTGAAGGATATTTCGGACCGGCGTGAAGCGGAGCGCCGCTACCGCGAACTTTTCGACAATATTCAGGAAGGCCTGTTTTTCAGCACGCCGGGCGGGCGCTTCGTCGAAGTCAACGATGCCATGGTGCGCATGCTGGGCTACAGCAGTCGGGAAGAGCTGTTGCAGATTGACATTCCAACCCAACTCTATTTTTCGCCCGAGGAGCGGGCGCACCATTCCGAGGTGATGAAAGAGAACGGTCAGCTTCGTAACTTCGAAGCGACTCTCCGCTGCAAGGATGGATCCCCCATCCACGTCCTGATCAATGCGTTCGGAATGTACGACAATCTGGGGCGACTGCTGCAGATTCGGGGATTGATGCTGGACGTGACCGGACTGCGCACCTACCAGTCCGAACTGCACCGCGAGCGCGACTTTTCGAGCAAGATTCTGAACAACACGCAGAGCCTGATTCTGGTGGCGGATACCGCCGGTCTGATCAGCTACGCTAACCGCCGCTGGTACGACGCGGGATTCGAGCAGCGGGAGTTGATCGGACGTCCGTTGCTCGAACTGGCCGGGCCCGGTTTCGTACGCCCGCTCGCCGTCGCTCTGCAGAGCACTCTGGACGGCCAGCAAGCTGACAATCTGGAACTGCAGATTGTACGGGGCAAGGGAGCGGTCGGAAAATTCTCCGCCAACCTGAGTCCCATGCGCGACGAGCAGGGAGCGGTCACCAGCATCGTGCTGGTGCTCACCGACATTACAGACTCCTCGGTGCTGCGCGACAAGTTGGTACACACCGAGAAAATGGCGGCCGTCGGCCACCTGGTCTCCGGCGTCGCCCACGAAGTCAACAACCCGCTCACCGCGATTCTGGGATTTGCCGACCTGCTCATGGAGAATCCCGACCTGCCCGAAACGGCCCGCAAGGACATGCGGGTGATTCTGCAGGAAGCCCAGCGCACCAAGCAGATTGTGCAGAACCTGCTCAGCTTTGCGCGGCAGATGCCGCCCCAGCGCAGCGCCGTGCAATTGAACTTGATTCTGCGCCGCACCATCCAGTTGCGGTCTTACGACTTCAACAGCCACGGCGTCGACATCGTGGAACACCTGGACGAGGAACTGCCCGAGGTCATGGGGGATGCCCACCAGTTGCAACAGGTGTTTCTTAACATTCTGAATAATGCCTACGATGCTGTCCACGAGGTCGGCCGTGCCGCGCGCATCGAGATCATGTCCGTCAAGTCGGGCGATGCGGTGGAAGTGTCGTTCCGCGACAATGGCAACGGGATCTCCGACCCCACGAGGATTTTCGACCCGTTCTTCACCACCAAAGAGATCGGGAAAGGGACCGGCCTCGGCCTCAGTATTTGCTACGGCATCCTGAAGGAGCACGGGGGTGAAATTTTCTGTCACAACAACACCGCTGGGCCAGGCGCCACCTTCGTAGTCCGCCTGCCCGCAGCGTCCCACTCAGCATCTTTGGGTGTAGCCGCAGGAGTGAAAGAACCATGAGCCTACCAGCCTTGAGACCTCAACCCTTACCCGTTTTGCTCATCGAGGATGAGCCCGCCGTCATGGCATACGTGCAAGCCGCTCTCGAGCGCAGCGGATATCCGGTTGTCTGCTGCGAGTCGGGCGTGGATGCCCTCCCCCTCCTCGAGAACGGCGCGTTTCTGGGCGTTGTCTCCGACATGCGCACGCCCGGCGGAGTGGACGGAGGCCAGGTGCATGCCTGGGTAGCCCGCCACCGCCCCGATCTGGCCTCGCGGATTATCTTTATTACGGGAGATATCGCTAACGAGGAAACGGTCGCCACTTTGCGGCAAACCGGCGCTCCCTGCGTGGAAAAACCTTTCCGCGTCCAGCAGTTCATCGATGTAGTCTCCAGGACTTTTGGGAAGGCCGAGTGAATAACCCAGGGAGCAGAGAAGACCTTCGCATTCGCCTGCTGATCGTCGACGACGAACAGAGCATCCGTAAACTTTGCGTCACCGTCGGTGAGGCTCTTGGCTTCGTCTGCCTGGAAGCGGAAAGTGGGGAGTCGGCGCTTGCGCTTCTCGAAGAGCAGTCGGTACACATGGTGCTGACCGACATGGTGATGCCGCACATGTCCGGCTTGGAGTTCCTGGAGAAGGTGAAGAAACTTCTCCCGCGCACTGAGATTGCGCTGATGACCGGGCACGGTTCGATCGAAACCGCCGTGCAGGCCATGAAACTCGGCGCCTACGACTACATCACTAAGCCATTCTCTCCGCTGGAAGAACTGCGTCTGTTTCTGCGGCGCATGGCGGACAAAGTCCGACTGGTGGAGGAAAACGAATTCCTGCGCCAGCGCACGGATTCGGAAACCGCCGTGCACGGCATCGTCGGCTCCTCCACTCGGATTCAGGAAGTTCTGCGCATGGTCGCGCGCCTGAAGGACACGCGCACCCCGGTGCTGATCTACGGGGAAAGCGGGACGGGCAAAGAATTGGTGGCTCGCGCCATGCATTTTCGCGGAGCCTTTGCCAACCGCCCGTTTGTCGCCGTGGACTGCGGATCCCTTGTGCCGACGCTCATTGAAAGCGAACTGTTTGGCTACGAGAAAGGCGCGTTCACCGGAGCGCTGAAGTCCAAGCAGGGACTGTTCCAGGCTGCCGATGGCGGCACGATTTTCCTGGATGAGGTTGGCGAACTGCCCCTCGAGTTGCAGGCCAAGCTGCTGCGCGTGTTGCAGGAAAAAGAAGTGCGTCCGGTGGGGAGTAACCAGAAAATCAAAGTAGACGTCCGCGTCATCGCGGCCACGAACCGCGATCTGGAAGCCGCCTACAAGAACGCCACGTTCCGTAAGGACCTTTATTTCCGTCTGAACGTCGTGACGCTATACGTTCCCGCGTTGCGCGAACGCCGCAGCGACACTCCCATGCTGGTGCACTGGTTCCTCGAACGCTATGCGCCCGGTTCGGAGTTGCACGTGACCAGTGCGGCCATGAAGGCCCTGATGCAATACGATTGGCCGGGCAACGTGCGCGAGTTGGAAAACTGTGTCGAGCGTGCGGTCGCATTGGGCAACGGGCAGATCATCGACCTCGGTGACCTTCCTCCTGCGATTGCTTCGGGCTCCATAGCGGGCGGGACGGCGTCCTCGCCAGCGGAACGGGCGACCGTGATGGATCCCGATCTCGCTGGAGCGCACGCCATGACCGAATCGCCGCGAGTTCCGCTTTCCACCACCGATCTCGAGGACATCGAACGCGCCACCATCCAGCGCGTCTTCGAGCAGGTCAAGGGAGATAAAGCCCTTGCCGGACGGATGCTCGGTATCAGCCGCGCCACGCTCTATCGCAAGCTGAAGCGCTACAACATTGGCGTGGGCTCATCCGGATCGGGCACGTCGAGCCATACCCTGCAGTGATCCCATAGGTGCAACTCAACTTCCGGTCGGCCGACAACACATCCAGAATTATTGCCATCCGTGTGCAACGCGCTGCACAGGCTATAATTCCGCCCACGGATGGCTCTAACCTCTGGCGCAAAACTCGGCCCATACGAAATCCAGTCGCCACTGGGTGCTGGGGGTATGGGCGAGGTGTATCGGGCTCGCGACACGCGGCTCGACCGGACCGTGGCGATCAAGGTCCTTCCCACCCATCTTTCTTCCAATCCTGATCTGAAACAGCGCTTCGAGCGGGAAGCGCGGGCCATTTCCTCGTTGAATCATCCGCGCATATGCACGCTTCATGATGTCGGCCACCAGGAGGGCGTCGACTTTCTCGTAATGGAGTACCTCGAAGGCGAGACGCTGGCCGACCGGCTGCGCAAGGGCCCGCCGCCGCTGAAGGAATCTCTCAGGATCGGGATCGAAGTTTGCGAGGCGCTCGAAGCCGCGCAGCGGGCGGGAATCGTTCACCGTGATTTGAAGCCGGGGAACATCATGCTGACGAAGAACGGCGCGAAACTGATGGACTTCGGCCTGGCGAAGGCCGCGGTGACGGGTCTGAGCTCTGCAGCGAGCGCTCCGTTGCTGTCGGCAGCGAAGACGATGAGCGAGGCTACTCCTATGTCGCCGCTGACCAGCGCCGGAACGGTGATTGGCACGATTCAGTACATGTCGCCGGAGCAAATCGAGGGCAAGGAAGCGGATGCACGCTCGGATTTGTTTGCGCTTGGCGCGGTGCTCTATGAAATGGCGACCGGGAAGCGAGCGTTTGCGGGCAAGAGCCAAATCAGCCTGGCCAGTGCGATTCTGGAAAAGGATCCGGAGCCGATCAGGATGCTTAAGCCGCTGACACCGGCAGCGTTTGAGCGCGTAGTGAGTTCCTGCCTGGCAAAGAACCCGGAAGATCGTTTTCAAAACGCGCACGACGTCAAGCTTGAACTGGAATGGATTGCCAAAGACCTTCCTCAACTTACGGCGCCACGTCCAACTGCAACCGCGAAGCCGTTTCCCCGATGGCTGCCTTGGACTGTAGCCGCAGCGGTGGTGGTGCTGGCCGCGGCGGCACTACTTCTCGCGGGGCGTGAGAAACCTGCCCCGCGCTATACGGATGTCAGCTTTCGCGAGGGAACGCTTCTTGGGGCCCGCTTCTCCCACGATGGTCAAACCATCGTTTTCAGCGGGCGATGGGAAGGAAGGCCAACGGAGATCGCGGTGGCGCGAGTCGGTAGTCCGGAGTGGCGGCCGCTGGGAATTCCGGACGCGGAGGTCGCAGCGATCTCGTCCTCCGACGAGTTGGCTGTGTTTCTCGGTTGTGAAGAAGTATTTCTCCTTAATTGCGGCGGCACACTGGCGACTGTCAACCTCGCTGGAGGATCGCCGCGCACGCTGGCAGAGCACGTGGCTCAAGCCGACTGGCACCCCGACGGCAAACGTCTCCTTATCTCGGTGGCCTCGCCGGACGGCCCTCGCCTGGAATTTCCCCCCGGGCACGTGCTCTATCAACAAAAGGCAGGATGGTTCGGCCATCCGCGTTTCTCTCCGAACGGAAGCACGATCGCGTTCGAGAATCATCCGATCAGTGGAAACGATGATGGCGAAGTCGATCTTCTGGATCTGAATGGGAAGCGCTCTGTGCTGTTCCAGAGCACCAGCGTAGAGGGTCTGGCCTGGAGCCCGGATGGAAAGGAGTTGTGGTTTGCCTCCACCAAGGCTGCCGGTTGGGCGGATACGCTTTATGCCGTGACGCCCGGCGGCAAAGCCAGAGTTGTCCTGACCTCGCCGTCGATCCGCTTGTACGATATTTCGAAAGACGGCCTCGTGCTTCTGTCTCATGAAACCTGGCGGCGGCAACTCAAGGGACTGTTCCCGGGAGATAAGTCCGAGCATCCCTACTCTTGGCATGACGATACGCAGCCAGGCGGGATCTCAGCAGACGGCCGTTTGCTCTCGTTCATCGAAGGAGGAGATATTTATTATCTCGCGAATGACTTCCAGGCTTACTACCGCCCCACCGATGGTTCGCCCGCGGTCCAGTTGGGCGTTGGAGAGGCGGCGATTTCGCCCGACGGCAAGTGGGTTGTGCTTGGTTCGAATCACAGCGATCCCAGACGGCCGCTACAGCTTCAGCCTCTGGGTCCGGGCCAGCCAAGGGATCTCCCCACGCCCGGGATCGTCGCCTTCGACAGGCTAGGCTGGTCCGATGATGGGCGGCGAATTGTTTACGAGGCGCAGGCCGATCAAGGCGATTGGAGCGTTTACACGCAGCTGGTCGCAAGCGGACCGCCGATGCGGATCACGCACGCACGGAATTCCTATCCCGCGCTTTCGCCCGATGGAAAGACAGTGGCATTGCGCGAGGATCGCGGAGGAATCTCTCTCTATCCTGCGGACGGAGGCAAAGCCGTCGCACTGAACGGGGCCTCTGCCTCGGAGCTGCCTATGCGCTTTGCCTCGGGCGGAAAATCGCTGCTGGTGGTCGAGCCGACCGGCCGCGAGCTGGTGTTTACTGTTGTCGACGTGGCGAGCGGCCGCCGGCAACTCTGGAAACGCATCGCCAGCGAAGCTCACTCCGATCAGCTTTTCGCGGTGACCCCTGATCTGAAGTATTACGCGTATCCGTTTCCCCGGTACTCGTCGGTGCTTTACACGGTGGGGAACCTGCGCTGAAAAGGGTGGCAGCGAAGAGATTGGTAACCCCAACGTGAGGGTTCCCATTGGGTGCAATCCTTCCGGCTGACGGGCAGGGTCGAAAATCCCGTCGCCACCGCCGCCCGCCCCGGGTCTCATGCTGGGTTGACTTGAACCGTCAGCGGTTCGACGCGGTAGCCGAGGCTTCGGAGCTGCCGGATCATTCTCGCGGTGCGTGTTCGCTTCACCCTTTCGCACACGACCTGGCCGCATTCCTCGTAGCGGACCCCTCGGTGCAAGATTATCCAGATCAGCCGACAGAGGCGATTGGCAATTGCCCCGATGGTCTGATTGTGTCCCAGGCGTAGTACGAGGCGGCGATACACGATCTCGAAGATGCTTCCTTTCGTCCTGACCGCAGCGTTGGCGCATTGATTGAGTATGCGCCGCATTTGGCGGTTGCCCTTGGGGGGAGCGGTGGCTCGTGGATACTCCCGCGCTCTCGTCATCTCCTGGGCACGCTCCCACCCAGGAAGACAAGTGCTTCTGCGAAGCAAACGTCGCGGCTTTGGCACCCACTTCGGCAATGATCTGCTGCGCCGAAGCCACTCCTAGGCCGGGCACCTCGGCGAGCCGCTGCACTGCCTCCTGGTGCTGGATGAGAAGACTCGCCATCTCCTGCTCCAGCTTGACGATCTGCGGCTCGAGGAATTGCAATTCCTCCAGTACCATCTTCAGGAGCCGGCGGTAAACCGGGTTGAGCTCCGTGCAGGCACTCAGCGCGTCGCATAATTGTGCCGGCGTGGCACGCAACTTCTTATCGGCCAAAGCGGCCAGAGACGTGGGGTTGGTTTCCCCGGCGGCCAGCGCCTGCAGCATACGCCGTGCACTCAGACCTAGCAGATCCGAGACCAGACTGGATCATTTAATATGCGTCTCTTCCAGCAGACTCTCCAGTCGGTTCTGCAACTGTCCCGGTCGCAGGTCAACTGGTACTTTCTGCGCATTACGGTGCGCCACAGTCGCTGTTCGGTATCGGGCACAAAGCTCAAGGTCAGCTCCTGGGCCACGAACCGCTCCACCAGCCGTTCCGCATCGGGGAAATCCTTCTTCCGTCCCTGCGGCCCGCGATTCGACTGCGCCTGTGCCAGATGCAGCGCTCCTGACATCGGGCCAGCACCTTCCCGCTTCTGGCAGGCCGGCTTCCCGTACTGTTCCAGTGCTCCCCAAACCGGTTGCCAATATTGCGCGGTTGACTCCATTACTACTTCCTCGACCTCCTGCTCGACGAACCATTCCGATAGCAATCGCAGATGGTCCGGGGTGGTGCCGAACTGGCGCCTCTCAAACTGGTACTCGCCTTCGCCTTCGACGTCGGCCACAACCACGGCCAGCATCTTTTTGTGAACCTCAATTCCCGCTATTCTGTAAGCCATAAGCTTCCCCCTGGCGGGAGCGGAAAGCGTGCCGCAACTTACATCAACCAGGGTCGCGGGCTATCGCTGCTCCCCCAAGGGAAGAAACGGCGCCCAATTATTCGCTCCATCACGCACGCTCCGGATCAGACAAACCGTCGGCCTCGACTTATCCATTGCCCGTTCGACCTCGCCGCTCCAACCTGTTGCCATACTACCTCTGAGTCATTTTCATAAGGTTTCGCGGGCCGCAGGCCCAAAAATGACAAACCGGAAGCAAAGTGGATAACTCATACGAGGCGCAGATTTGAGAATTACGTCTCATGCTGAGACGCCGGAAACTTCGTTCCTCGTCCACGACGCTGGAACCCGCCCTTAACTCCCTGAAAATGCGCTCACCTGGGTGCTAATCCTTCCGTTCCCAGAGATGGCTGCCGCGTTGCTCGTCCTTTTCTGAACCGCGGATACCGGCTCCCCACAGCTCTTCCTAACCGGGAAGAGGGGGAGCCCAACCGCATTTCAATCGGGAAGAGCGAGTCAGGATTAGGGGATTTTCATCGCTTGGCGCAACAAGCCACAGCCACGGCACGGAACGCACACCACGCCAGCATAGTGGCGGGACTCGCCCGTTTTTTCCCGGAAGCTTCGCCCGTCCGGATGCCGGTTCAACTCGCCCGGATCCTGCCCGACGGCGACCCCGCCGCAGCTCTGTCTCGCGAAAGTATCGTCATCGAATTCGGCACCCCTCGCGAAGTTCTGTTCGAGTGCAACACACCCTTGGAGTTCGGCGATGATCTGCGGCTGCGGAACTCTGACAGTTCGTTCGATGTCGCCGTCTCGGTGGTCGCGGTGCAGTATCACCCCGGCAAGACGGTGGTAGCCGCACGGTTTCGAGGAGATGTGCCCAACTGGATTGTGAAATCATGACTCCTACAACACCCGTACAGGATCTGTCTACGCAATGGAACTTCGCCCGGCGGCTGTACCCGATCTATTTCGAACTGGCACGTGAATTCGCCATCGACGTGAAGCCCTGCGCCGATCTTGAGGCCGGCGTCGACACCCCGGGGAAAGAAACCGTCGAACAGGCCAACCGCTGGCTGGAGGAAATGGACCGGCTGATCCAGGTGCACCAGTTGCGCCAGTTCCTGCAAACCAGTTCACTGGTGAATCAGGAAGGGTTGGTGAGCCTTCTGCAGCACTTTCTGGCCAAGCAGGCCAAGACCGACGCCATCCGCGACAAGATTGATTTTCTGCTGGTGCAGTACTTCAGCCAGCTGGCGCCGTCCGGCGTGAGTGATGAGGACGTTGATCTTGCCTACGTCGCGCAGTCGCTTGAGCCGGTTCTGGGCCCGGTGGAACTGAAGCCGCCGGTCTGGCTGAACGCGCTCGACCGCGTGCTCGATGCGGCTGGAAAGTGCAGCTCGCTCGATGAGCTTTTGCACGGCGGTGTCCTGGAACAGGGCCGCAAGGCCAAGAACCTGGCGGGAGAGCTGTTCTATCTGCCGGTTGCCCTGGTTGCCTTCACACGCTTCGGATATCTCATGCGGCGGTCGTTCTTCCGCCTTATGCTGGGCGATCTGAATACGATCCTCGACGGACTGACCGAACTTGAGGACAAGGGCGTCGAGACCATCGATTGCCGCCGCGCCCAGTTTTCCGCTCAGGAACCGATCATTCGCCTGCGCATGATCTGCCAGTCGTGGAAGGTCATGTTCCAGGCGGAGTATTCCTCGGGACAACCGTTACGCATGCTGGTCGACCTGCGCGCTTCGATCGAGCACGCTCTCGGCCGGGGGAAGGCTTCCGACTCTGATGCAAAGGCCGAAGCCAAGGGAATGCCCGCGCCCGTCGCCAAGCCTGCGCCTGCGGCCAAACCGGCTGCGGTCGGTAAGCCCGCACCCGTTGCGCCAAAGGCGTCAGCATCGGCCGCCGCAGCGGGTGCTTCCAAACCCGTGACGAAGCCTGCGGTTGCGTCGGTACCGACCGCCAAGCCGAAGAAGCCCTTCGTCCCGAGTGCCGATGCTCCTGAGTTTGAGATTTCTAGTACGCCCGGCTGGGATCCGGATTCTGCGTCGAAGCCGGGGAAGAAGTGAAGTAATGAGGCAGGACAAAACAGAATCGCCAGGCTCAAGGGCAAGAGGGAAGTTCGAGTGCAAGCGCCAACCGTTCTGATCATCGCCGACGAAGTTGATTTTTCGCGACGCATCACCGCGCGCTGGCAGATGGAGCGCAACGTACCCGCGTTCACGCTGCTGAGCGGTGACTTGTGGCCGCGATTCGCGGTCGATGTGTTTGATGTAGCCATCGTGGGCGAGGTGCGGCGCGACCTCCTGTCGGTGGTCCTCGAGCCCCTGCATTCCACCGGTCAGCCCATTTTCTGCGTGTGCCAGGACGCCCCTACCGCGCAACTCGTGCACCAGCGGTGGCCCCGCATTTCTATCTTGCGGCGCAGCGAGCATTGGCTCGAAACGCTGGTGTTGGCGGCCAGCGAGGCCGTACACCGTTCGCGCGCAGAATCCCGCGCCCGCTCGGCCGAGACCGCTTGCGCCACGCTCGATCGCCAGGCAACCCTGGGCCGATACATGCTGGAGATGCGTCACAGCCTGAACAACGCGCTGACGTCGGTGCTGGGAAACTCGGATCTGCTGCTGCTCGAACCGGGCAGCCTCTCCGCCCAGACTCGCGCCCAGATCGAGACGATTCGGAACATGACGCTCCGCATCCACGAGATCATGCAGCGGTTCTCGTCGCTGGAAAAGGAAATGAACGTGGTCGCGCAGCAGGCCGAACAAGATTCCGGCAAGTCGTACGCGGCCACCGCCGCCGGCGACTGAAGGTATGAGAACTCAACCTCCCCTCCGACGAAGCCGATCTCACAGAGTTCGGCAGAAACTTACTTGCACCCTCCGGGGGAAGGATTTATGCATCGATTGATGGCGGGCGTTACGATTCTCGAGCACGAACTGTCCGAACTGCGCCTGCTGGTTGAGCGCCAGACCGGAATCCTGCTCGACTGTCCCAACAGCGCTTTAGCGGCACACGTGGCCGAGTATCTTGAGACTCATGAACTGGAATCTCCCGTCGCTTTGATGGACCGCCTGCGCGCATCGGATCAGGATCCGTCAGCCCTGCCCGCCTTCCTCGACGGCGTGCTCAACGTGAATACCGGGTTCTTCCGCCATCCCGGCGCGATGAATGCACTCGCCCGCCAGGTGATCCCGCAACTCTACGCCCGCAAGTCGGACGACGGCCCCAGCACTCTTCGCATCTGGAGCGCGGGTTGCTCGACCGGCGAAGAGGCGTACTCGATTGCCATGGCGTTGTGCGACAGCCAACCCAGCGCTAATGGGAACGGTGCCGGGAATGGTTCGAGCAATGGCAACAGCAGCAAAGACGCCAAGGACAAGAATGGGGTCGGCAAGAATGGTGGCGTTGCGGAGAATGCTGCGCCAGCATCCACGGTGCAGGGCACACGAGACTGGTCGATTCACATTGTCGGCAGCGATTTGCTACCTTCAGCGATTGAAGCGGCGGAGCGCGGGCTCTATCCGCAATCGGCTTTGACGGGTTTGCCGCCAGCGACCATTCGCGCCTGCTTCTCGAAAATTGGTAGCCCCAACGGGGCCCAGAACGGCTCGCCGGAAGGGTCGCAGAGCGGAGCTCCGAACGGATCGGGAAATGGCTCGACCAACGGCACACATCTGCTCGTCAAGCCGCGCCTGCGCAGCCTGGTCACGTTCAATACCATGAATCTGACCAAGCCGGTCTACATTGGCCGCTTCGACTGTATCTTTTGCATGGACGTGCTGCCCCATCTCTCGCGCGCCCAGCGCACCGCCCTCATGGAGCGCCTGCATCTTTATCTCGAACCCGGCGGATATCTCTTTCTCAGCCAGACTGAAAAGCTCTGTGCTGCGAACCTGAACTTTCGCTCGGAAACCTTCGATGGCTACACCTTCCACCGGAAGCCTCTAGCGGCAAGCGCTGCGTACGGCCGGTAGATATTGTCTAAATTGTCCAGTTTATCTATAATAGATAAATGAAGACCGTCACTGCCACCGACGCCAAGCAGCGTCTCGCAGCGCTCCTTGATGCCGCCCAGCGGGAACCTGTCCTAATCCGCCGCCAAAATCGCGATGTTGCTGTGATCATGTCCGCCGAGGAGTATCAGCGCATTCGCAAGTTCAACATCGCCGAGCTTAAGCAAACGATGGACCGTATCGGCGCCGAGGCCTCAGTTCGCGGGATGACTGAGGAAATACTTGCCGACATTCTGAAAGACTGAGGCGCGCCGATTCATGCGGATCTTGAATCGTCTCGTCGTGGACACCAACCTATTCGCCAGTACCATCATGTTCCCGCGCTCTGCTCCGCGGCAGGTCGTTGACGATGCTTTGGAGCAAGGCGTCGTGCTGTTTTCCGAGGCCACGATGAGCGAACTCACGGAAGTGCTCTCCCGCTCAAAGTTCGATCGTTATGTCAGCCGCCGGGAGCGCGAGCTTGTCCTGGCGCAGATCGGAAGCACGGCCGAGTTCGTGCCCATCCTTCGACTGGTGCGCGAATGCCGCGATCCGAAAGACGACAAGTTTCTGGAAGTTGCGCTGAATGGCAGGGCGAACGGGATCATCACAGGAGATGCCGATTTGCTGGCGCTGAATCCCTGGCGGGAGATCGCGATTCTATCTCCCTCGGGCTACCTGAATGCTTCGGGCGCCACCTAGGAGACGTTACTGAACTTGCAGGTAGCGGCGTTTCACCACGGCGATATGTTCCTCCGCTCCGGCCTGGGCTGCTCTGCCACGGCAGATTTCTTGGATGCGCTCAAAAATTGTGGGCAGCATTTCGAGTTCACCTCGCTGTGCACGCTATGCGGGAGAATAGAGACTCTTCTGAAACTTGATCATGCCAGCAGTCGGTGGACTCGATTACACAATTCTGACTCTTGCATCGGAAACCTTGCTTCGCCAGGGTGGGCCTCAACTCTTTCAGGAGGCGCTGAAATAGTTGATCGGGTAATTTGCGTAGTATTTACGCGAACAAAAACTCCTTCGTTCGCAACTCCTTGATTGTGTCCCTTAGCTTTGCCGCCTTCTCGAACTCGAACCGCTTGGCTGCCTCGCGCATGTCGCTTTCGAGCTTGCCGATGTACGCATCCACTTCTTCCTGCGTCTTGAACTCTGGCATGCCCTCGGACTCTCCCGCAGTCAGGTCGGCGTAATCGGCGGCCACGATCCCGGCCAGCGTCATATCCAGGGGACGCACGATCGACTCCGGCGTAATTCCGTTCTCTTCGTTGTATGCCGTCTGGATGGCCCGCCGGCGCAGAGTCTCATCCATGGCGCGCTTCATTGAATCCGTCATGCGGTCGGCATAAAGAATGGCCCGCCCGTTCAGATGCCGCGCGCACCGTCCGATCGTCTGGATGAGCGACCCGGTCGACCGCAGGAAGCCTTCCTTGTCCGCATCCAGAATTGCCACCAGCGAAACCTCTGGCAGGTCAAGTCCTTCGCGCAACAGATTAATGCCGATCAATACATCGAACTCGCCCTTGCGCAAATCACGCAGGATCTTGACCCGCTCCAGGGTCTCAATCTCTGAATGCATGTAGCGGCACTTTACGCCCACCTCGGCGTAGTACTCGGCGAGATCTTCAGACATGCGCTTGGTCAGCGTGGTCACCAGCACGCGCTGCCCGAGTTCCACGCGAGCGCGAATCTCGTGCAGCAGGTCGTCAATCTGGCCCTTTACGGGACGCACCTCAACCTCGGGATCAATCAGTCCGGTCGGTCGAATGATCTGCTCCACGACCACCCCCGCCGACTTCGTCAGTTCGTACGGTCCCGGAGTGGCCGAAACGTACACCAGTTGATTGGTGCGGTGCTCAAATTCTTCAAACGTCAGTGGACGGTTATCCAGAGCGGACGGCATGCGGAAGCCATACTCGACCAGAGTCTCCTTGCGGGAACGGTCGCCCGCATACATTCCGCGCAACTGCGGTACAGTCTGGTGCGACTCGTCAATGAACATCAGAAAGTCGCGTGGAAAATAATCCAGCAGCGTGGGCGGAGGTTCACCCGGTAGCCGTCCCGTAAAGTGCCGGGAATAATTCTCGATACCATGGCAGTAGCCCATGGATTTGATCATCTCCAGATCAAACATGGTGCGCTGATGAATGCGCTGCGCCTCGACCAGACGGCCCTGCTTTTCCATCTCGACTTCCCACCACGCCAGTTCCTTCTTGATCGAATCCACAGCCGAAGCCCGCGTTTCTTCCTTCATCACATAATGCGTTTTCGGATAGATCGGCAGGCGCATGTATTTCTGTTTCACCGTGCCAAACAGCGGGTCGATCTGGGTAAGCGACGAAATCTCATCGCCCCACAGCTCGATACGGTACGCCATGTCGTCGTACGTCGGAAAAACCTCGATCACGTCGCCGCGCACGCGGAATGTTCCGCGGCGGAAGTCACTGTTGGTGCGTTCGTAGAGGATGTCGACCAGTCGCCGAGTGATATCCTCGCGCTTGATCTTCTGGCCTTTCTCCAGAAACATCATCATGCCGTAATACGCTTCCGGGGAGCCGAGGCCGTAGATGCAGCTCACTGAAGCCACGATCAGCGCGTCGCGCCTCTCAAATAAAGACCGGGTGGCCGAAAGCCGCAGCTTGTCGAGTTCATCGTTGATGGTCGCCTCTTTCTCAATGTAAAGATCGGCGGCCGGAACGTAAGCTTCGGGCTGGTAGTAGTCGTAATACGAGACGAAGTATTCAACTGCATTGTGCGGGAAGAAATTCTTGAATTCGTGATAGAGTTGCGCCGCCAGCGTCTTGTTATGCGCCATCACCAGCGCCGGACGGTTCACCGCCTCAATCACCTTGGCCATGGTGAACGTCTTGCCCGATCCGGTTACCCCGAGCAAAACCTGATGTTGCTCTCGGTCATACACCCCCCGCAGCAACGCCTCGATGGCGCGACCCTGGTCCCCTTGCGGCTTGTAGTCAGAAACGAGTTTGAAGTCCATGAAAGAAAGGTATCTCTCATCGAGGACGCAATCTGTCCTCGATGTCCTCACGTACCCCTACAGAGCGCAATTTCGGGGAGAGAGAATCTTTTTATTATAACGCCCGGCACATCGACGAAGAGCAGGCCGCGCTCACTTATGAAGTTCCACCGCGATCACGTGCGGGACATCGGCCTTGTCGGCGGATTCCACGTACTCAACCTTGGCGGGCCTGTTTTCCAGATCGGTGCAGGGCTGAAGATCACCATCGGGCTGGAAGTTGAGGGTTGTGAATTGAATTTTGTAGTAGTTGTCCGCATGTAGAGCGAGTGTCTTCACGCCGGAGGTAACGGTCAAATCCAGGTTCAGGGCGTCGCAATGCACATCCTTCAAGAGCCCGACAACGAAACGGTGAGGCCCGCTGGCGGCGAACTCTTTTCGGCGATTTAGATGTGGAATATCCGTGTCCACACCGGCAGGTTCCTGACCAACCTTCGCTGCGTCCCCTAACCGTCGATTCTGCTCCGCGGTTTGTTGTTGGGAAGCAGCATACTCCTGAGCATTCAACAGGAGGTAGTTGACGGACTGGACGTCCTGCGGCGACTTCGCCAGCTTTGCCGCATAGGCGAGCACTCTGACCGCATTCTGCCCCTGTCCCATGGCCAGCAGAACGTTGGCTACATTGACACGGTATCCAACGTTTGCCGGGTCCAGGGAAACCGCGGTCAATCCGAATATCCGGGCTTCGTCCAGCTTGCGGCGGTGCATGCCGAGAAAGGCGGCCAACCAGTCATAGGCTGGGGCAAACGAAGGATTCAGCTTGATCGCGGTTCTCAGGCTGGCTTCCACCTTCGCTTCATCCGATGCAGCCAACGGAGTGCTCATCGAGATTGCGGCGAAATAGTAATGGGCAAGAAAATTCTGGGAATCGAGCTGTACCGACTGCGCGTAGCGCTTGCGCGCTTCCTCCACATGTCCCTCGCGGAATTCCATGAACCCGATCGTTTCTTGCGCCGAGACATTGTTCGGATCTTCCAGCAAAACACCATCGAGAAGAACCTTTGCGTCTGCGGTCCTGTCGTTGTAGGCCAGGAAGTCCGCTCGAACCGTGTCCGCCTGCGCCGGAGTCAGCGCCCGCACCTTGAAAGCCGAGTCATCAATCTCGGTGGTGGTTGTCATCTTGAAATAGTTGAAGCTACCTTGCCGGATGTACACTTCGAGCGCGGATTCCAGTTGCTTCAAGTCGCCGAACGCGCCCGTAGCGGCGGTCACGGGATCGATCTTCTGAGTCAGAAGCTCTGCATACTCGGTTAGCCGTGTTGCCTTCTCCTGATGATCCTTGATGTAGATGTAATGAGTCAGCGCCCACGACTCCGCATAAAAGATGGAACCCTTATGTTCCTCGTGGTAATAGGGCGACTTCTCGTCAACGGTGAACAAAGTTGCCAGGGGCAGCAGCCTGTTTTGCCGGAGCAACGCGAGATTTTCCGCGCTCGGTTCGCCGAGCGACACGTCTTTCTCGTGGATGTCAGAGTTCTGATAAAACTCGGCCAGGCCTTCGTTCAGCCACAACGGCAGCCACTCCGCCGACTTGCTCAAGAGCAGGTGTGTGTATTCGTGGTACACGACTGCATAGGGATGCTCTCCCTCAGCGTCGAGCCGCATCAAGACGTAATTCTTGTCAGGAGCTCGCAGAAACAATCCACCTAATTTTAGAGATCCCTTTGCCAGATAGGCCTGTGGCTCGAGCGCTTTAAAGTCCTTCTCATCCTTGATCGCGAGTACGATGATCGGCGATCCGGGATCAATCTGCAGCTTTGGAAACGCCACGTGAAACACGGATCGCATCCGCTCGAATTGATCGGCGACGCGGCGCCCCTGCTTTTCGTTGGAGTTCGTGACGACGACAAAGTGCGGGCTACGGACCTCGGTCCGAGTCTCTGCTTTGTCCCGCGCCGGGGCCAAGGCGGCTGCCAGGATGAACCAAAGCAGAATTAGGCGCTTCGACATAGAGACGAGGCGATACAGATGTACTGCAATCCTAAGCGAGTCAAAATGAAAGATCTGGTCGCTCAAGTGCTGGGTCCGAGTCACGGTCGGTCGAGTCTCGCTCGACGGACAGCCGAGGGGCTGTCCCCACATGGACTTTGTTATTACCCCACGGACGGCCGGAGATCCAGCTTCTTGGTTGCGATCGTAACCCGACTGGCGGGCAACATCGGCGGCGGCCGTTTCCCCGTGTAAGCCTCAACCGTGATCGTCCCTGGGATTTTGCTGGCTTGAACAATCACTTGTGCCAGCCCGTTGAACAGGCTGCGTTTTGGCTCCTTGTCGGATTCCTGGCAGTTGGGGTCACCGTTCCCCACGCCGATCAGCGTGCCTTCGCCGGTCACTTTAAAACTGATCATCTTATCCGCTGTGGGAATCGCGCGGCCTTCCTTGTCGAGTACCTCCACGCGCAGGACGGCCACATCCTCGCCGTCCGCGTTAATTTCGGCTCGGTCGGCGGTCAGGCGGATCGATTCCGGCTTTCCGGTCGTCTCTCGCTTGTCTACCAACACGATTTTGCCGTCTTTGGTGCCTCGCGCTTCGAGTACGCCGGGCTCGTACTTCACCTGCCACTCCAGGTGCGTCAGGGGCTGAACTCTTTGTGAGCCCAGGCTCTTGCCATTGAGGAAAAGCTCAACCGAATCGAGGTTCGAGTGCACCCACACCGAGATCGGCTCGCCCTCGCGCTGCTCCCAGTTCCAGTGCGGAAACAGATGGAGGACCGGCTCCGTTCCCCACCAGGCTTTGTAGTAATAAAAGTTGTCTTTGGGGAAGCCACACATATCGACGATGCCAAACTGCGAGTTGATGGAAGGCCAACCGTAGGGAGTAGGTTCACCGCGGTAGTCGAACCCGGTCCACGCAAATCCGCCTGACAGCCATTCCCGCGTCGCGTAGAACTTCCACCACTCCTCGGCCAGCTCGGACCACTCCGTGTGGTTCAGGTCGTAAGCGCTTACCCAATTGCGCAACTTGTCGGTCGAGTAGATGCCGCGTGTGGAAACCGTGCTGGCCGTCTCCGAACCTACGGAGGGCTTCTTAGGGTGGGCCTTGTGCCAGGCATCTGGAACTTTCAGGTTGTAGTTGAAGCCCATCACGTCGAGTTCTTCAGGGAAGTGCGTTTCGAACGCGGTATTGACCGCGGCCGTGCAAAGCCGCGTGGGGTCGAGCTCGTGAGTTCGCGCAATCATCTCGTCGATGACGCGCACGCCCTGGGGTTGGGGCATCATCGTCCACTCTTCGTTGCCCATAGACCACAGGATGATTGCCGGCGAGTTGCGGTAGCGCTTTACCATCTGCTCCAGCTGTGCCAGTCCCTCCTCGTTGGAACTCATCAGCCGCGTTTCGCACATCATCATCATTCCCAGCCGGTCGCAGGCTTCCACCCACTCTGGTGTAGGCATGTTGTGGGATGTGCGCACGGCATTGCCACCCATATCTTTGAGCACTCCAATCCTGTACACCTGCAAACGGTCGGGAAGGGCAGCGCCCACTCCGGCGTGGTCGTGATGATTGCATGTGCCTTTGATCTTCACCGGGCTGCCATTAAGGAAGAATCCCTTGTCGGCGTCCCAAGCGATCGTGCGTACGCCGAAGCTTACCCTCTCCGCATCGTGTGGTTTGCCGCCGGATTCAACCGTCACTACCACCGAGTACAGGTTTGGTGTTTCGGGCGACCAGAGCGCGGGATTCGTGAAGGTGGTGCTCGCAGTGAAGGTTGCAGAACCGTCTGCAGCGATGGAGTGTGGCGCAGTTTCTGCCGTAGCCACAGACTTGCCGGCTGCGTCAAATATCTGCCAGCGGGCGCGGCAGCTCTCCTCTTGTTTGCTCTGGTTTTCGACCACCGTCGTTAGACTCAGCGTGGCCGCGTTTCCCTTGACCGTGGTCTGAA
Organism: Candidatus Sulfotelmatobacter sp.; assembly: GCA_049792875.1. Taxonomy (GTDB): domain Bacteria; phylum Acidobacteriota; class Terriglobia; order Terriglobales; family Acidobacteriaceae; genus Sulfotelmatobacter. The sequence goes on along the minus strand of JBARBI010000207.1, from coordinate 9,108 downwards.
CAACGCTGTCCCAGTGCCCGAGGTGCAGCGCGTCAGTCTTGGTCAGCCACACGTGCCGGTAGATGCCGGCGCCCTCATAAAACCAGCCGTCGCCGAAGCTGGCGTCCATGCGCACGACCAGATAGTTCTTGCCGCCGTAGTTCAGAAAGTCGGTCAGGTCAAAGCGGAAGGGGGCATAGCCGTTGTCGTTGCGGCCCAGGAAATATCCGTTCAAGAACACGAGCGCGCTGCGGAACGCGCCGTCGAACTCCAGCACCAGGCGCCGGTCAGCGTCTTCTTTCGGGATATCGAAGACCCGCCGGTACCAGCCCACGCTGGTCTCGGGATAGCGGCGTCCCAGCGGCTTGTACCCGTGGCTTTGCAACTCGTCATCGCGCACAAAGGGCAGCTCTATCGCCCAGTCATGCGGCAGGTTCAGCGGACGCCACTTCGAGTCGTCGAACTTTTCGGTCGCAAACTCGAACTCACCCGACTTGGCGAAATCTCCCTGGCCCATCCCAAATCCCAAATCGAGCCGCGGGTCGGTGCCATGCCCCTGAAAGAACTTCCAGCCGAAATCAAACAACAGGTGCTCCCGCGGGGCCACCGCCGACAGAGCTTCGGCAGAGGCTGCGCCGGGATAACCGCCAATCAGCGCATGGGCACGGCCCACCGATCCTGCGACCAGCGTTGACGCGGAAAGCGCAAGGCCGGAGCGAAGCAGGTCACGACGAGTAAGGGGCATCGTTTTTGCCTCAAGAAGAAATTCGACTGATGTGCCTCGGCAACAGCCGGTTACCAGAAGCAGAGAGCCGTGCGCTCAGGACCGAGCATTATAAAGCCTCAAGTGTCTTTGGGTCGGTGCTTCTCCGGAATCGCGGGCCGTTCTTTGCGCAGCCTGTATTGCTCACCTCAATGTTTGCGGCCCAGTGGCTCGGCTTGCCCCCTACCGCTGTTCTTTTTCCGGCTCTTTGACTTCTCCCATCCCCACGATTTTGGATGAGGCGCCAAACTTCCTGTAATTGCGATAGGTCTGCTCGCCGTCAATGTTGTAGCCCTTGAACAGCGCGACCCGCGCGTCAAACTTGTAGGTCAGGTGCTTGGGGAGCCAGATTTCGTCCGTCATTCGCAGCTGTTCATAGGTCACGCGCGTTCCTTTGTGGATGCGGGCCAGCACCCATCCCACCGATGCCGTGTCGACAGCCTCGATCTCCATCTTCGACAGCTGCAGGTCGCTCTTGTCGATCCACAACCGTCCGCGAAATTTGTGAACGAAGTTTGCGCCCTTGTCCTGGGGCTCATATCCCGGCCGCGGATCGCCATCGATGACCCAGGCTTCGCGCCCATCGACGAGTTCCGTGCCCACCAGCGTGAAGTCGTGAGAATCCGCAACTTCGCTGACGAACTTGCGGCCCTCCTCGTGCTGTTTTGCTTCCTTCTCCAGCCGCTTCTTGCGCTCGTCCTCCGACTCGTTCTTGCGTTTATCGATAATCTTCTGGATCTTGTCTTCTTCCTTGGCCGCCTGCTTCGCGTCGAGAGGTTTGTCGTCCTTCGCGATCATCCGCCGTACCTGCTCGCCGTAGATATCGACGATTTCGTAAGTCCTGACCTCGGTGGACTTCACCTCGCCCTTCCCGCCTATCGAATTCTCTACGTCGCGCTCTATGTACGTGTAATCGCGCTCCTTCTTGTAGTTGTCGCGATAATTCTGCGCCACCAAGCGCGTCAACTCGCGCATCTGCTCCGGCGATAGCTTGCCGTATTTGTCGGGAGTGAGGTTAGGGTTGGCGCGAACGTTCTCGTTTTCGGTCGCGGGAGCTGCGCTGCTGGAAACTGCGGGAACTTGGGAAGTTGCAGCGGGAGGCGTTGCCGCAGGATCCTCCTGCTGCGCGGCAGCACTGAGACATGCGAGCGCGCAAAGGACAAGGGCCGACAGGCTGCTCCGCATGGCCTTCATCTTAAATCTTGTTTGATACTGGCGCTGCCTTCGGGACGAAAGCCGGGGGATGCACAGCCAGGATAGTTGTTGGTTGGACGAGAGGATGATCAACAAAGCCGGGAACCATGGTTCAGGGCTCGATTCGCTCCACGCCATAATGTTCCGCCGCCAGTTGGCGGCAGGTGCGGGCGATAACGCTCTGCGCGGTACTAGATTCCACGAACTGGAAGCCGTAGCGGAAGGCGTTTCTTTGACAAACCAGGGCATGCACCTCGACCTCGCCCTGGGGAAGCGAGAACTCCACGCGGACCACCTCCCCAATGGGAACTTCCACCCGCAACATCGCAGAAACACCCGACTCGCTGAGGTCCACCGTGTGTCCCCGCACTACCCTGGCGTTGCGAGGGTAGACGCGGATCTCGACTTCCAACTTGAAACGGGGATGGCGGCGAGCTTCCACGAATTCCTGAGTCGGGCCGGTCCCAAATTGACGGTATGCTTCCAATCCGATTCTCTTTCCGGACCTGAACTCCGCCGGACCTGAGTCGCCTCGTTTTCCAGATTGCGACCAACGGCAAGGACAATGCAAGCACAAGGTCCCGGACTGGAAATCGGCACGGTAGGCATAAAACTTTAGTTGAATGTTGTTTCGGGCGAGTCAGTCTTCCGCACGCCGCTGGCCGATGCTAGTCCCTGTTTCTGTATGCCTTCCCCAGACACTCTGCCTGGAACAGCCGATCATCTATGCGATGCAGTCGTTTCTCCTGGGCCTTCGTCATCAGCGAGTAGTGCTTGATATCAAACAGGTGATACACGATAAACCACACTGGCTCGTCCGTAGTCATCCAGTTCTGCCGGTCGAACCGTTTCAGACTGACTGGACCCGAGTAGCGCCGCAACGTGCGTTCCCGCCGCAGGTTGAAGTAGGCGTTGAAATAGCTCAAGGCCAACTCCCGCAGCGTGCGATACACCGGCTCGCGCCACCGGCATCCTGTGTAATTCGACTTGGCCACGGCGCCCCAGCAGCCGTCTTCGCGGTAGATGGCAATCACATGGTCGGTATCATGATCGGCTTCGAAATCCAGCAGCAGCGGTGGATACCCGTTGGCCCGTAGCGCCGCTGCTGCGAAGATCGCACCCTCCAGGCAGTGCGAGGATTCTTCGGCTAGCACCTTGCGCGGCGACCACGCCGTGTCTTCGAGGTGGTACGGCATTTCATCGAGAAACTTCTGGATGCCGTAGGGGTTCTTCATGCTGCGCAGCTTGCGGAGTTCTTTGGCGGTGAAGCCGGCTGTCGGGCCAGAGTTGTTATCTGTCATGAGTTTTGGCGTTTCGTATTCTTTCCGGTGTAGAAATGTCCTGGCGGTTCACCGCGGAAACCCCGAGGAAAAGACGGCGCCCACCTCGTGAGGTTGATCAACCAGCACGTCCGGTGGGTCGTCTTCGAGGGTGGGTGTGGCGAAGCCGTAGGTTACGCCGATCGTCCACAGCCCGGCATTGCGTCCGGTACGCACGTCCACGTAAGAATCCCCGACGATTGCAGCGTGCTCGGGACGCACGCCGCTCTCCTCCAGCAGTTTGCGCGCCCCCTCGGGGTCGGGCTTTTTCGTGGCAAAGCTATTGCCCCCGTAGATCTGCGAGAAGAACGGTCCCAAGCCCAGAGCCTCGACGATTGCCCGGGACGGAAGTACGGGTTTGTTCGAGAGCACGGCCATCTTGCGCGGTGTGCCGTTTCCTGAACTCTGAATTGCCGCGAGCGACTCCGCAATCCCCGGGTACACCGTCGTGTGATCGAGTTTGTGTTCCCGGTAGTAGGAGAGGAAAAACTCCAGTCCTTTCCGGATCACCACCTCGTCCACTGCCTCGCCGCCCAGGGCCCGCTGAATCAGAATCGGCGCGCCGTCGCCTACGTAGCTGGCGATGACATCGTCGGGCAACTCCGGACGTCCGATGTGGCGCAGCGCTGCGTTGACGGAATGCACCAGGTCGAGGCGAGAGTCAATCAAGGTGCCGTCCAAGTCGAAGATCACCAGTCGGATGGAGTGCGGGTCAAACGCTCGGCGGGTTCGAATCATCTGCTTCCAGAATAATGCACTCAGCACTCAGCCGTCAGCCGTCGGTGTATGAGGCTCTGGGTCTCAGACCTGGAAAGGCCGAGCAAAGCTGGGCTGGGTGCATGCGCCCTTGACAATAATCGATAATTCCAGTAATATCGAAATATGATTGCACCGGCTTCCAATTCCCCCACCGCCAGCAAGGCCAGCGAGCGCGTCGCCAAGTATGCCGACATGTTCTCCGCCATGGGCACCGAGCCCCGCCTGCGCATCATGCAACTGCTGCTGACCGCGCATCCGGATGGACTCGTTGTCAGCGACATTCAAGGGGAACTCGAAATCCCCAACTCGACCCTTTCCCATCATTTGGACAAGCTGAAGACCGAGGGCCTGGTTGAGGTACGACGGGAAGGTACTTTTCTTCGTTATACCGCCAACACCGGCGCCTTGCAGGAATTGCTGCAATTCCTCTACGCCGAATGCTGCACGCGCAATCAAGCCCTTAAGCCGCAGGACATTATTCAGATCTGTAAATAGGAGCCCTTTATGAGCACCACGGAAACCACCGACATCAAGGACGTAGTCAAACAGAAATACGGCGAAGCCGCTCTGCGGGTAAAGTCCGGAGGCAGCTCCTGCTGCGGCGCTGCCACCGCCAGCAGTGGCTGCGATCCCATCACCACCAACCTCTACGACGCTTCCCAAACTGGGCAAATCCCGGAACAAGCTCTCCTAGCCTCGCTCGGGTGCGGGAATCCCACGGCGCTGGCCCAGTTGAATTCAGGCGAGACCGTCCTTGATCTCGGTTCCGGCGGTGGGATTGACGTTCTGCTTTCTGCGCGCCGCGTCGGCCCCACCGGCAAAGCCTACGGTCTCGACATGACCGACGAGATGCTGGCTCTAGCCAACGACAACAAGCGCAAGTCAGGGATTGAGAACGTCGAGTTTCTGAAGGGGGAGATCGAGAGTATTCCGCTGCCCGACAACTCGGTCGATGTCATCATCTCCAACTGCGTCATCAATCTTTCTGCCGACAAAGACAGAGTCCTGTGCGAAGCTTTCCGTGTGCTGAGGCCGGGGGGGCGCTTCGCCGTGTCCGACGTTGTCACCCGCGGAGAGATGCTGCCCGAAATCCGCCAGAGCGTGCTGGCTTGGGTCGGGTGCATCGCCGGTGCCTTGGAAGAAAACGAGTACCGCAGGAAGCTGGCGGCGGCCGGATTTGCCCAGATTGAAGTCGAGCCCACGCGCATCTATCGCACCGCGGATGCGCGCGAATTTCTCGCCGGGCAGGGAATCGACGTCGACGCCATCGCGCCGCAGGTGGACGGAAAGTTTATCAGCGCCTTCATCCGCGCTCTGAAACCAATCCCAGCACCGCAGCCATGCTGTGGTCCGACCTGCTGCAACTAAGCGAGATCATGAGAATGAGAATAGCCATGAAGAGACACTACAACGTTCTGTTTCTGTGCACCGGGAACTCGGCACGCTCCATTCTGGCTGAAGCCATCATGAATCAGAAAGGCCACCCGAACTTCACCGCCTACAGCGCGGGCAGCCACCCCACTGGAGCAGTTCGTCCCGAGGCCGTGCGGCAACTGGAGGTGGCCCATCTCCCGACGGTCGGCCTTCGCAGCAAAAGCTGGGACGAGTTTGCCAAGCCTGACGCGCCCCAACTCGATTTCGTTTTCACCGTTTGTGACAATGCCGCCAACGAAGCCTGCCCGGTGTGGCCCGGGCAACCGATGACCGCTCACTGGGGGATCCCCGATCCTGCCTCCGTGCAGGGAGCAAAGGAGCAGGTGGAGAAGGCTTTTCGCGAGGCTTTCTTTCTGCTGGATCGAAGGATCAGTCTGTTCCTGAGCCTCCCGCTCGCGACTCTCGACCGGTTCTCGCTCAAGAAAGAGATCGATAACATCGGGCGGCAATGATCTTCAACCGGTGCCCGCCGCAAGGGGAATCTGTGCTGCAAGAGGTTCGAAAAAACAAATGAACACATATGCAATGTCGCGCCTGAGCTTTTTGGATCGCTACCTGACGTTATGGATTTTCACCGCCATGCTGATCGGCGTGGCGGCCGGATGGGCTCTGCCCGGGATTGTGCCTTTGCTGAATCGCTTTACTTTGGGTACCACCTCGATGCCCATTGCTGTGGGTCTCATCCTGATGATGTACCCGCCGCTGGCCAAAGTCCGCTACGAAGAACTGGGCGAGGTCTTCCGCAACAAGAAGATCCTTGTCCTCTCCCTGGTGCAGAACTGGATCATTGGACCGGTGTTGATGTTTGCCCTGGCCATCATTTTCTTGCGTGGCTACCCCGAGTACATGGCTGGCCTCATCATGATTGGGTTGGCGCGTTGCATCGCCATGGTCATCGTATGGAACGAACTGGCCAAGGGCGACACCGAATATGCCGCCGGACTGGTGGCCTTCAACTCCGTCTTCCAGGTGTTGTTCTACTCGATCTACGCCTGGGTGTTTGTCACCAAACTGCCCGAGTGGTTCGGATTGCACGGTTCGGTGGTGAATGTGTCGATTCGCGAGATTGCCAGGAGTGTCTTCATTTATCTCGGGATTCCGTTTCTGGCGGGGATGATCACGCGCTTTGTGCTGGTGCGTGCGCGCGGCAAGCAGTGGTATGAGAAGAGCTTTATCCCGCGAATCAGCCCCATCACGCTTATCGCGCTCCTGTTCACGATTGTAGTGATGTTCTCTCTTAAGGGCGGATACATTGTGCGACTGCCCGTCGACGTAGTGCGCATCGCCGTTCCACTGCTGATTTATTTCGTGGTGATGTTTCTGGTTTCGTTCTACATGGGGCGCAAGCTGGGAGCGGATTACTCGAAGACGGCGACTTTATCGTTCACGGCGGCGAGCAACAATTTTGAACTCGCCATCGCGGTCGCAGTGGCGGTCTTCGGGATCAACTCCGGCGCCGCTTTCGCCGCGGTCATCGGGCCTCTGGTCGAAGTTCCGGCGCTCATCGGCCTGGTGAACGTTGCCCTGTACTTTCAGCGGCGCTATTTCGGGTCGGACGACGCTGGGGTGCAGGGCATGCCCACACTCGAGCCTGCCGGAAAGTCGTGAAACACAAACCCTGAGTCGGAGGCAGCCATTCCAATTGTCCCCAAAAACGCTTCGCAGTCCCGGCGACTGCGGTCACCGGGACTAGGAGGTCACTACCCTATGAGCTCGCTCAATGGGCTACAGGAGTGAGACGCGTTCTGGGCAGCAGCGCAGTTAAGGTTGCCAGATTTGGGACTGTGGCCAGCACCAAAGTCGCTTGTCACCTCGGTCACGTGGTCTGACCGCCCGACCCTCCGAAACTGCAACTTCCGTACTTTTCCCACACCCACTTACCATTTACAATCCAACAGGTTCCGGCAGCCAATGGAATCCAGGTTGGCCGCCAGGAATCTAGATACAGTGGGACCAGGAAGCGGATGGCCACGACAAAGACCGACCCCAAGCTGGCCCTGACGGCCAACGGCGCGAAGAAGAGCAAGCTTTATGAAGGGCTTACGCGCGAGCAACTGGTCCAGGCCTACCGCTTCATCTACACGTCCCGACGCATTGATGACCGCGAAATCCTGCTCAAACGCCAGCAGAAAATCTACTTCCAGATGTCTGGAGCAGGGCATGAGGGCATTGGTGTCGCCGCTGGCCTCGCGCTGAAAGCGGGCTACGACTGGTTCTATCCGTACTACCGGGATCGCGCGCTGTGTCTGGCGCTGGGCGTTAGGCCCTACGACATGTTCCTGCAGGGCGTGGGTGCCGCCAGCGATCCGAGTTCCGGCGGCCGCCAGATGCCATCGCACTGGAGCTATCCCAATCTGCACATCGTCACCCAGTCATCCCCGACAGGCTCGCAGATTCTCCAGGCCGTCGGCTGCGCCGAAGCCGGACGCTATTGGGCAAAGCATCCCAAAGCCGCGGAAGTCCCGGCGTCTTCGGCCGATTACCGCCAGTTCAAGAAGGTCAGCTTTCAGGGAGATGAAGTCACCTACGTTTCTCTCGGCGACGGCACTTCCAGCGAAGGTGAGTTCTGGGAAGCGATGAACGCCGCCGCTCTGGGCAAGCTCCCGGTTATCTTCTGTGTGGAAGACAACGGCTACGCCATCTCGGTGCCGGTCGAGGTTCAGACCGCGGGCGGAAGCATTTCGCGCCTGGTCTCCGGATTCCCCAATTTCCATTTCGAAGAAGTCGACGGCACCGATCCGGTGGCCAGCTACGCAGCCCTCCAGCGTGCCACGCGCTACTGCCGCGAAGGACACGGTCCCGCATTCGTCCATGCGCATGTGATCCGCCCTTATTCGCATTCGCTATCGGACGACGAGCGCTTGTACCGTCCCGACGCCGAGCGTGAGCGCGACGCGCGTCGCGATCCGGTCACGCGCACGCAAATGTTCCTTTTGCGCGAAGGCATCCTTGACGAGAAAGGCATCAACCAGCTGGAGAAGGAAGTCGAAGCCGAGCTGCAGGTAGCCGTCGACTCGGCCCTCGAAGCGCTACCGCCTGTACCCGAGTCCATCACAAAATTTGTGTATTCGCCCGATCTCGATCCCGCGTCGTCCGCGTTCGACACGCAAGCTGCGGTTCCCGAAGTCCCCGCCGACGGCAAGAAGCCGGCTGGCAAGACCATGGCCGATCTGATCACGACCACGCTGCGCGACGAAATGAAGCGCGATGAGCGCGTCGTGATCTTCGGCGAAGACGTCGCCGACTGCAGCCGCGAAGAGTACCTGAAGCGAAAGCTGGTGAAAGGCAAGGGGGGAGTCTTCAAACTCACCTTCGGCCTGCAGAACGAGTTCGGCACCGATCGGGTGTTCAACGTTCCGCTCGCCGAGGCCGCCATCGTTGGACGCGCCACGGGCATGGCCACTCGGGGTCTCAAGCCGGTCGTCGAAATTCAGTTCTTCGACTACATCTGGCCGGCGATGATGCAGATTCGCGACGAACTCAGCGTGATCCGCTGGCGCTCGAACAATGGATTCTCCTGCCCAATCGTGATTCGCGTCGCGATTGGCGGATATTTTACCGGCGGCGCCATCTACCATTCGCAGTGCGGAGAGAGCGTCTTCACGCACATCCCCGGCCTGCGCGTGGTGTTCCCCACGAACTCGCAGGACGCCGCGGGCC
>JBARBI010000206.1:0-6828 GCA_049792875.1 Candidatus Sulfotelmatobacter sp. | reverse complement strand
AATGCGTAGCCCTTGATGATCGCGGGCAAGAACCAGGGATTGCCGCGATAGAGCGGGATCGCGGCAGGCGGCCGGAAGTCGAACGCGGTGCGCGCCTTGTCGCCATGTCCCATCAGCTTGTGGGCAGCACGCATACCGACCCAAGGCGCCCAGACAACACCCGAACCGCAGAAACCGGTTGCATAGACCACTCCGTTCTTCTCGAAGATGCGGGGGATCATGTCGCGGTTCATAGCCACGTTACCGAACCAGCTATGCGACAGGCGAACCTTCTCCAGCTCCGGGAAGATCTCGACCAGCCCGTTGCGCAAGCGGATCGTCGGTGCCGCCGGATCGCCAACCCGAGAGCTGTCTCGCCCTCCAAGGATGATGCGCCTGCCGTCCGGCGAGGGACGGTAATAGAAGCCCAGCTGGCGGTTCTCGCCCATCATCATCAACTTCGGCATCAGCCGGGCCATCACCTCGGGCGCGAGCTCCTCGGTCGCGATGATCCGGGCGCGGACCGGCACCAGGCGGCGGCGCAGGAAAGGGTTGGCATCATCGGTATGCCCGTTCGTGCAGACCAGAACCTGCCGCGCCTGCACTGTGCCGGCCGATGTCACGACACGGAACCCGTCGCCTTCTCTCTGGATCGCAGCGACAGGTGTGCTCGAATGCACCGTCAGTCCCGAAGCGAGCGCCACCCGCAGAAGCTCGGCGTGGAACTTGGCCGGGTGCAGCCCGCCGATGTCCATACGAACCGTGCCGCCGCGGTAGAAGTCGGTGCCGACGTAGTTGCGCTGCTCGGCATGCGGAACGGCGTGGAATTCTATCCCCAGTCTCTTCGCCAGCGCCTCGGCGCTGCGGGCCATCGTCTCGTACTGGTTGTATCCGAGGGCCCCCCTGAACGCGCCAACCAGGCGGAAATCGCAGTCGATCCCCTCCGTCTTGATGAAGTCGTAAAGAAACTCGCGAGCGATCTTACCTTCGGCCTCGATCGCGATCGCCTTCTCTTCACCGAAGCGTCGGGCGATCGTGGCGTAGTCCGGGCGGATGGTTCCACTGGTGACCCCGCCGTTGCGCGACGAGGCCCCTTCCCCGGGGTTCATCGCATCGAAGGCGGCAACCGAACGGCCCTCGCGAGCCAGCACCAGCCCGGCCGAAAGGCCGGCGTAACCGGCGCCGACAATCGCAACGTCCAGCTTATTGGCCAAGGGCTTTGGTGGCAGCGGCACGATCGGCGCCGCCTCCCACCAGTAGGGCGTATTCTTATCGGCAACTTTGGGCACACCCATGTGATTGACCTCTTGCAGTTTTTCAGGATGAGAGCCGACGTTTTGCCGACCTTTCAAATGTGATCATCTCGCACGTCCAGCGCGTCACGCAGCCCGTCGCCAATGAAATTGAAACTGGTCACCGCGATAGTAATGGCCGCTCCTGGAATGATCGCCAGCCAAGGCGCGCTGGTCAGATACTGCTGGGCGCCGTTGAGCATGTTGCCCCAGCTGGGCAGTGGCGGCTGGATTCCGTAGCCGAGAAAGCTGATGTAGGCTTCCGAGAGAATTGCGCGGGCGACGGTCAAGGTTGAGGCAACGATGATCGGGCCCATGGCGTTGGGCAGGATCTCGCGGAACATTATATGTTGACTGCTTAATCCCAGCATGCGGCTCGCCTGGACAAACTCGCGCTCGCGTAGTGAGCGGACCTGCGCCTCGACAATGCGTGCGACCTCCATCCAGCTGGTCATAGCGATGATGACAGTGATCATTATCGGGCTCGGCTTCAGTGCTGCCGACAGAGCCAATAGCAGGAAGATAGACGGAAAGGACAGAAAGGCATCGACTAGGCGCATCAATGCCGCGCCGACCCAGCCCCCGCGATAGCCCGCGAGTACGCCTACGAGCGTCCCGATCAGCGTCGACCACAACATGGAGAAGAAGGCCACCAACAGAGAGATCCGTCCCGCCATAAACAATCGCGCTGCAACGTCACGTCCAAGCGGATCGGTGCCGAAATAATGGCTACCGGTCAGCGGAGGCGAAAAACGGGCACGCAGATCGATGTGAAGCGAGCTGTTGGATAGGAGATAGGGACCGAAGATGCACGCCAGCACAAGCACGGCGATCGTAACCGCTCCCACTAGCGCGAGAGGATGGCTTATGAATCGAAGCACTCTGCGACTACGCCACCAGCGGTTTCGGCTTGAGCTTGCTGCGAGAGCGCTCATGTCACTCACTCCTGTTGGCCGGGCTCGGGCGCTCAGGCAAGACGAATGCGCGGGTCAACGAGGGCGACGGCAACATCCGCGATCAAGTTTCCCAGAATGACGAAGACGGCTGTAAACATCAGCAGCCCCATCACCACGGGATAGTCGCTGTAACCCAGACTATCGAGGAACAGTCGCCCCATGCCCGGCCAAGTGAAGATAGTCTCTGTCACCAGCGCGCCCGTCAAAATGCTGGAGAGCTGCATTCCAGCCAATGTGATCATTGGCAAAAGTGCATTGCCAACGACATGCTTCATCAGAATCCGGCGTTCGCTTAGGCCTTTGGCACGGGCGGTCTTGACGAATTCCTGGCTGATGGCATCGAGCGTCGCCGTCCGCATGTAGCGGCTCCAGATTGCGACATGGACCAGCGATAGCACGATGCTTGGCAGGATCAGGTGATGCAGATAGTTCAACACCGTGCCGTCACCGATCGTGTACATGTTGCCCACAGGCAGCCAGCCCAGCCTGAGGGAGAAGATATAGATGCCAACGAGACCGAACCAGAAGGTCGGAATCGACAGCGCCACCATGGCGCCAATCGTCGCTAGGTAGTCCGATAGCGAATATCTGTGGGTTGCACCGCGGATACCGATCCAGGTGCCGACGGCGATGGCGATGGCGGTGGAGGAGCCCATCAGCAGGAGCGTGGCCACTAAATGCCCGGCAATCACCGCCAACACGGGCGAACCGTCGCGGAACGAGTGGCCCCAGTTTCCCTGCAAAAGCCGCCAAGCCCAGTCCAGATATTGGATCCATAGCGGACGATCGAGCCCTAACTGTGCTTTCAGTCGGGCGAGGTCATGCTGGGTCATACCTGGATCGAGCCCGTATTGTGCCATCGGGCCGCCCGGCATGATGTTGAGAATAGCGAATCCGATGATCGAGACGATCAGGAGCAGCACGAGGCTTTGCACAAGGCGATTGAGCAAGAAACCGCGCATTCCGCAGCCCTCCTCCTTTTTAATGACTGCGTCGGTGAGATGCCGCCGCCCATGTCCAGTACGAGGCTATGGGCGGCGATTTGTCATTTTGTCCAGTGCCACGCCGCAGCCTTCCAGGAGGCCGTGCGTGTGTTGACGTTGTACACAACACCCTCCAGCCCGCGCTTGTGTACATGCACATTTGCATACGCAAACAGCGGGAGGTTGGGCAGATCGTGTCGGATCAATTCTTGCACACGATAATAGATCGCACGTCGTGCGTTGGGATCGAAGGCGAGTGCCCCCTTCTTGAGCAGGGCATCGACCTCGAGATTAGAGTATTGCGCAGTATTCGATCCATTCCCACCTTGCGCTGCGATTGCACTTGTGGCGAAGCGGTTGCTAACATCTGGGTCCGAGGCGATCTGATAGGTAACGCCTACCATGGCCGTGTCGAATTTTGATTTTACCCAGAAGTCACCCCACATCACTGCAGGCGGAAGGTTCGATATCTTCATCTCGACGCCGATCTCGGCAAATGTCTGCTGCAGGAACTGCTGCGCCTGTTCGCGAAGGTTACTGCCTGACGTCGTCGAATTGGAGAAGGACAGTCGCACTCCGTTCTTGGCGCGAATTCCGTCCGATCCCGGCACCCAGCCAGCCTCGTCAAGGATCTTGCGGGCACGCTCTAGGTTGAACTGCTGCACCGGCAGATTGGGGTTGTAGTAGAAGGATTGCCGCGGCATGTAGGTCTCGGTGGGGGTGTTCACACCGTAGTAAATCGTGTCGATGATCGACTTCCTGTCCATCGCGGCATAGAGCGCCTCGCGCACTGCCAATTCCTTGAATTGAGGACGCTCAAGGTTGAGGTAAATCGACTCGACCGATTGCCCGGGCTGCAGCGTTACGACTTTGTCCGGCAGCTTGTGGGCCTCGTCGTAATGATCGGGCGTGATGTAACCTTGATCCACGAGATCGACGGAACCGCTCTTGAACTGAGTGTAAAGCACGGTCAAGTCGGGGATGTATTTGAAGATCAGCCGCTCGATATACGGCCCTTCACCGAAGTATTTGGGATTGGCGACGAGTTCGAGATGGTCGCCCGCAACCCGTTCACTCCACTTGAATGCGCCGGTGCCGATCGGAGCCTGGTTGAAGGCGCCCATGTTGGGGTCCGACTCTTTCGACAGAATATGCGCGGGCACGATGAAGGTTTCGGTCAGGAAGGACATATAGGGCGCGAACGCCTTCTCCATCCGCCAAGTGATCTCCGTCGGCGAAACCACTTTGATGTCGCGCACCAGCGAGTGGCCGCCCGTGCGCCAGGCGCGGAACTTTGGGTTCACGATGAGTTCAAGGGTGTATTTCACGTCCTCGGCCGTGAAGGGTTCACCATCATGCCAGCGGACATCATCGCGCAGACGGACACGCCAGTTGAGACCATCCTTCGAGATTCCGCCATTCTTTTCGCTCGGCACTTCAGCCGCGAGATTCGGCTGGATGACGCCTTGGGGGTCAATACGGAAGAGCGCATCGAAAATTGAAAAATGCACAGCATCATCCGTCTCGATATGCGCCATCAGCGGATTGAATACAGTCGGCTCTTGCGAGAGACCGACGACGACGCGGCCGGTTGGACCCGTCGGAGGGGCCTTTGCAAAGGCGGGCTTGCCCAGCAGATTGGGCGCTGTGAGGCCTGCAGCCCCGCCTAGCGCCATCAGTCGCAGCGCGTCGCGCCGGGAATAGGTTGAGTTGGTCTTGGATCGCTTAGTCATTGGTGGCTTCCCCTGTTCTCCGGCATCAGCCGGGTTACTCATTTGCTGCCGCCGCGCGGACAGCTTTTGGCTGCTCTCCTGGAATCGCCGCCACCAGCTCACGCGTGTAGGCCGATTGCGGATTCAGAAAGATTTGCGAGGGCGGTCCGCGTTCGACGATCCGCCCCTTCTGCATCACCGCGATCTCGTCACAGATCTGACTGGCTACGCGCAGGTCGTGGGTGATGAAGATCATCGACACGCCGGTTTCGCGCTGGATCTGATCCAGCAGCTTGAGAATCTGAGCCTGGATCGACACGTCGAGCGACGAAACCGCCTCGTCGGCAATCAGCAACTTCGGCTTGAACATCAGCGCGCGTGCAATGCCGATGCGCTGGCGTTGACCGCCCGAGAATTCGTGCGGATAGCGGCCGAAGGCACCGGCATCGAGACCGACATGGGTGAGGAGCGCACGCGCTTCCTCGCGCGCCTGCGCAAAGGGCATCCCGTGCGCCACGGGACCGACAGTCAGAATGTGGCCGACAGTGGAACGCGGGTTCAGCGAGGCAAACGGGTCCTGGAAGATCATCTGGATCCGCGGCCGGCGCTGGCGGAACTTGGCCTCGGGAAGCCTGGCTATGTCTCGTCCCTCGAACAAGATTTCGCCGCCATCATTGTCCAGCAGCTTGATCAGCAGCCGGCCCAGCGATGTTTTCCCGGAGCCGCTTTCGCCCACGACACCGAGCGTGCGCCCCGCGAGCAGATCGAACGTCACCTCGTTCACGGCTGGCACGACGCGCTGCGTGCCGAAGAAGGCACTGCCGCTGCGGTAGGTCTTCACCAGACCGACGACCTTGAGGATCGGCGCCTTGTGCGCCGTTTCCAGAGAAACGCGGTCCTCGCCGGTCAGGTGCGGGACAGCAGCGATAAGGCGACAGGTATAGGGATGGCTGGGCGACTGCAGGACCTGCTGCGCGCTGCCCTGCTCGACGATGTGGCCCTTCTCCATCACGACGACGCTGTCAGCGATTTGGGCCACTACCCCGAAGTCGTGGGTGATGAACATGACGCTCATTCCCTTGCGACGCTGAATGTCGCGGATCAGTTTCAGGATCTGCGCCTGGGTGGTCACGTCGAGCGCGGTCGTCGGCTCATCTGCGATCAGGATCGTGGGCTCGAGCGCGAGCGCCATGGCAATCATGACGCGCTGCCGCTGCCCGCCCGAAAGCCGGTGCGGATACTGACGATACATGAGTTCGGGATCGGGCAGCCCGACCTCGGTCAGCAGTTCGATGGCACGGCCGCGGCGGGTTTTCGGCGTGCCTACGCCATGCGCCGCCATGACCTCATCGATCTGTGCACCCACAGCCATCAGTGGATTGAGCGCTGAGAGCGGATCCTGAAAAATCATCGATACGATCCGCCCGCGCAGGCTGCGCAGCTTGTCCGGCGGCATGCCTATAATGTCCATGCCATCCAGTCGGATGGCGCCCGAGGAGACGCGGATCGCCTTGGGCAGAAGCCCCATGATCGCATTGGCTGTGACAGACTTTCCGGATCCCGACTCGCCGATGATGCACAGGATCTGGCCACGCTTCAGATCAAACGAGATGTTCTCGATCGCATGAATGCGTTCCATTGCTTCCGGCAAGATAACCGTGAGGTCACGCACGGAAAGCGCCACATCGGAGGGCGCTACAGGCGGGATGCTTGCGACCATCGCGATTACCCCCCCTTTCGACGGAGCGGATTTACACTGTTGCGGACGCATCATCGCCTTTTGAGCAGAAGCGCCTCAACGCAGCGGCCATCGGTTCTGCTCATTCTGGCGGCTCCCTTTGCTAAAATTCGGTCCACGGACCGGATACCGTTCCCTTTTCTTGGAGAACTCTCCGAGGGGCAAAGC
>JBARBI010000205.1:0-6499 GCA_049792875.1 Candidatus Sulfotelmatobacter sp. | reverse complement strand
GTCAAATACTGAATCACCAGTCGTATTCGAGAAATCCGCAAGGACAATGCTGTCTTTATCAGTGAGTTTCGCTGGTCGGCGGAAAAGGAAGAACCCCGCGAGGACGGCGACTACAGCGACTAGTGCCGCCCCAGCAATCCAAGTTACAGGTTTTCCGCGTCGGGCTGGTATCGCGTCCTCCCCAACTACCGATCTGCCCGAATCCGTATCGCGCTTCAGTCGTTGCAGGTCGGTTCGGATTTCGGAGGCGTGCTGATAGCGCAGATTGCGGTCTTTTTCCAGACACTTGTTGATGATCTCTTCTAGCTTGAGGGGCAGATCGGGATTCAACCGCAGGGCTGGAGCGGGTGTTGCATCCAGAATTGCTTTGAAGATCAACGCCGACGTGTCGCCTCTGAACGGTAGGACTCCGGTCGTCATTTCGTACAGGGCGGCTCCGAACGAGAACAAGTCAGTCCGGGCATCGAGTTCCTTACCGCGCACTTGCTCCGGCGACATGTAGGCGACTGTGCCCAATGTACTGCCCGGACTCGTGAGATGTTCTTCAGCTTCAACGGTCGGGGCATTTGCATCTGTACCTGCTCCGGGTCTCGACAGCTTCGCCAGCCCGAAATCGAGAATCTTCGCTAGTCCACGAGCGGTTATGAAGATGTTCGCTGGTTTGACGTCCCGATGGATGATCCCTTTCGAGTGAGCAGCGTCCAGCGCATCCGCGATCTCGATTCCGAGCGACAGGATCAACTCGGTCTCCAGCGGGCGACCCGCCATTCGCTGCTTTAACGTCGTCCCTTCCAGATACTCCATCGCTATAAACGGCTGACCCTCTTGCTGCCCGACTTCGTAGATAGTGCAGATGTTGGGGTGGTTTAGTGCGGACGCCGCACGAGCTTCGCGCCTGAAGCGCTCCAACGCCTGTGGGTCTTTTGCAAGATCATCGGGAAGGAATTTCAGGGCGACGAAGCGTCCAAGCTCGGTGTCCTCTGCCTTGTAGACGACGCCCATGCCCCCACCGCCGAGCTTCTCGATGATGCGGTAGTGCGAGATGGTCTGACCGATCATGGGTGCGGAGACTCAGGCTGAAATGGTAGGGATGCAGAGCAGGCAAAGTCAATGAAGGACACTCCACGGGGATCGGAATGTCAGAGTCGGCGTCGAACAACGAGTCACCTAACCTTCACCCCGTATTTCTGTGTGAACGGTGGAACGATACCGTTCAAGCGCAGGTATGCGACTAACTGTCCGTAATGGTCGGTAATGTGCCAGACCGCAATGACCGAGATACCCAGTTTGGTGTTCGGTCCGGCATAGCGGCCTTCGACACGGTCGAGCGCATCGTTCGCCGTGAGCGTGGCGAGGACACGGTTGGAGTAGTCGAAGGAGTCCCTGAGATACTTAATCAACTCGGCTTTGGTTTTCGCCGGATCGGGCCCGCCCTTTTCGCAGTCGTCGGGCGGCTTCTTGCCCTCAAATTCGTTAAAGAAGGCGAACTGAGCGCAGGCGACGTGTTTCACCTGTTCGCCGAAGCTGCGGACGCCATCGAAATTGCCGCCTGCGGGGATGTAGGAATACTTGTCGTCAGGCATGGCTTCAGCCACGCCGAGAAAGTTCCCCTCCGCGAACTGGAGCGTGCCGCTGACGGTCTCCGCGATGGACTTGGCGATGTCATCCGGCTGGGTAGCTTGCTTGGTTGCTGAGTGCTGTGCCGATGCAGATTCCACGACAACAGAGAGCACGATGCTACACGTGATAAAAAGGGCAGCAATGCGGGAAAGGCTCATTCTGGCCTCCGGTATTCAGAAAAGGATATGTGAAGCCACGGAGGGAAGTCGAATGTGCGGGCGCACGGTGTCGAAGTTAATTGTGCTTCTCAGCATGGGCGAGGGCGATTATCTGCAAGAACAGGAACCTTTCCAAGGCAGGCAGTTTGGGCAAATCTTCGGTCGAAAAATGTGGAGTCATGAGCGGCAAAGAGTAGGATTCCTCGATTCCTTGGGGCGGGCGAACAGAGGGCGCAAGCTTGGGCAATGGCCTCTTTGCAACTGCGTGATCCCGATGACGCCTCTCCGGGCTACGATCTGCTAGAGTTTCGGGGAATGAACCAAATCTGGCCGCGGCTCGTGTTCGTTTTCGGCTTGCTAGTGTCCTGCCCATTTCTAATGGGACAGACTAGCCAAGCTCAGGTTCCAGCAGAATACACCTTCATACTCATTCGAGCGTTCCACCACGACACTTCCGCGTACACACAAGGTTTAGCGTATCAAGATGGATTTTTGTACGAAGGCACAGGTCTCAACGGCCACTCTTCCTTGCGAAAAACAAGTCTAGAAACTGGAACAGTTCTTCAGCGCATCGACCTCCAGCCTGAGTTTTTCGGCGAGGGAATCACTATTGTCAGAGACAAGATTGTCCAACTCACGTGGAAATCCCAGACAGGTTTTGTATACGACCTGAAAAATTTCCATCTGTTGCAGCAATTCTCGTACTCCGGCGAAGGTTGGGGCCTCGCAACAAACTCCCGTGAGCTATTCATGAGCGACGGCACGTCTCAGATTCGTGTTTTGGACACCGAAACCTTTCGTGAAAAGCGCCGTCTTAAGATTCATGATGGCTCGAAGCCCATCGACCAACTGAACGAATTGGAGTTCGTGGAAGGACAAATCTTCGCGAACGTATGGCACACGAACCGCATTGCTCGGATTTCTCCTCAAACAGGTGCAGTAGTGGGATGGATTGACCTCACTGGACTACTAAGCCCTGTCTATCATCTTGAACCAGAAGCCGTTCTTAACGGCATCGCATACGACTCCATTCGAAAGCGGTTATTTGTGACTGGGAAACTCTGGCCGAGCGTCTTTGAAATCAGGCTTTCTCCGAAGCAGCACAAGTAGAGGGGGCGCATGGTTGCCATAACATCTCCCGATTCGCACTCATCAACCGCATTCCGTGTTCCGCCACTCCACGCATCCCGAAGCAAAGCCACTGGAAACCCAATGGAATCAACCACTGGTCAGAAAGGCTTCCGCCAGAGCGACCGCAAGCGAGTGATTCTATTGATGCGAAATTTTCGAACTTGCTAGTCCGCCCGGTATACCTTCTGAGGCTACAAGCGAGGACGACTGACGACCGAGGCAGACGTGTCACAGCAGCAACAAGCGACGACCAACCTACCCTAGAAATGGCTTGACTCTGGAACCGATTCCGGGGTTTATGCTCAACGCCGAAGGTGAAGATCGTGCAATCGGGTGAACTGTCACGTCTTGCTGGAATCAGCACCGACACTCTGCGGCATTACGAACGTCTGGGTGTTCTTCCGAAACCGCCTCGCACGAACGGCGGCTATCGAGACTACCCTGCCAACTCCCTTGAGCGCGTTCGGCTAGTCCAGAGTGCGCTGAAAGTGGGCTTCTCTCTCCCTGAGTTGGCGACCATCTTGAGGATGCGTGATCGTGAAGAAGTTCCGTGCCGCCGGGTTCGAGCTATCGCGGAACACAAACTTCGAGAGGTCAAGCAGCAAATCAATGACCTCTTGGGTATGCGCGATCAACTTGAACGGATTCTCAAGGACTGGGATGCTCGACTGGCTCGCTGCGGAAATGGAAAACCAGCACGGCTGCTTGAGAGTCTGCCGCATGACGTGATTGGCACTAATCCAAGCCGATTGACGGCGAAACACTTGAGGAGAGGTCTGCGATGAGGATACAAGCGATTCTTGCAATTCTGGTGCTCGCTTCCGCGATTCAGGCTCAACAGGCAAACACTCAAAGGCCGCAACAGCAGCACGCTGAAATGATGAAACGCGGTGACGCAGGGATGGGTTTCTCACAAGACAAAACAACGCACCATTTCTTGCTGCTAAAGGACGGCGGTGCGATCCAAGTCAACGTTAATGACCCGAAGGACGACGCAACCCGAAGCCACATTCGTATGCATCTTTCGCATGTGGCTGAAATGTTTTCGGCAGGTGACTTTGATGTTCCAATGTTCATCCACGACACCACGCCTCCCGGCGTGCCGACGATGACGAAATTGCATAGCGAAATTCACTACCTCTATCAACAGACAGATTCGGGTGGCAAAATCATGATCGAAACTGGGAACCCAAAGGCGCTAGAGGCGGTTCACGGGTTCCTGCGCTTCCAGATTGCCGAGCACAAGACTGGAGATTCCACAAAGGTTACAGACGCCGTCGCTCAGCGATAGTCACGCCTGACGTTCCCGACTCATAGTACCTCTTCCCTTGCTGTCATCAACAACGTGATAGCGCCGGACAGCTATTGCAGCTTCGCGTACTCCGGTTTGGCTTGCTTCAGGATCGAAATGTCGGGGTCGGCGTTCTTCCAGAGGGTGAGGAAATCAGTCACTGCGGAAATCCGATTTTGCGTACCAGTTCGACGTAACGCGGGTCGGAGCGCATCCCGTACCAGTACGGGTCTACAGCGAGAAAGGGCATGCTGCTCGAATGCTCCTCATAGGCCTTTTCGAGTAACCGGAAGGCCTCGTCCTTGTCACCGAGGCCCGCATAAATCGCTGCGCACTGGTACAAATCGACATAGGCGTGCGAAGACAAATCCTTGAATTGCTTGGCGATTCTTAATGCATCAGGCCGCCTGCCCGAGACGGCATAAACCCAACCGAGGCCGAAGGCAACAAACTGGTTCTCCGCTGCGACAGCTTTGGCTTTCTCAGGTATTTTGTCGTATTCGGCAATGGCCTGCGCGTGCGTGCCTTTCATCGCAAAGGCCCAAGCTAAGATGGCGCGGGGAATCGGTAAGTTTGGATCAAGTTCGAGCGCCTTTCGCGAGTAGGCAATCGACTCGTCGTATCGGCGCATGACCATATACTCATACGCTAGATCGGCAACTATTTCCGGTGACAGCGGGTCAAGCTCTCGGGCCCGCATTTCCTCGGCAATGCTCTCGTCAAAGCGTGATCTAGTGATGAGCAATTCGGAATATTGCTGATGCGAGAGAGCACTGTTGGGGTTTAACTCAATCGCCCGCTTGACTTCGCGCTCTGCACTTGGCCAGTCCCAGTCGTAAAACAATTGTGCACCCGCCAATGCCGCATGAGCCTCGGCAAGACTGTCATCGAGTTCGAGGGCCTTCATTGCGGCTGCTTTTGCTTTCGGCAGAGCTTCGTTAGGGGGCAGATAGATTAGACCGCCCCCAAGCTGGACGTAAGAGTCAGCCAAACCCGCATAGGCGAGGGCGTAGTTAGGGTCTTTGGTGATCGCCTGTTGGAAATACTCGATGCCTTTCATCAGCCCATCGTAAGTCCCTTTGTTGGCGTGATAGCGGCCGTTCAGATAAAGCTGATGGGCCTCGGCATTTGCCGCATAGGGCTTGGACAAGCGAATCTTCTCTTCGCTGGTGAGCCTCACCCGCAGATTTCCGGAGATCGCCGTCGCGATCTCCTGCTGCACTGAGAGCAAGTCCGCCAGCCTTCGGCTGTACTGCTCACCCCAAAGCTGTTTGTCCTCGCGTGCGTCCACGAGTTCGGCACTCACGGAGAGATCGTCGCCCCGCTGAACGACTCTCCCGGTAACTAATGCCTCCACGCCAAGCTCTTTTGCCACTTTCTGTGGTTCAATCTCGCGCTGCTTGTAACGGAATGCAGACGTGCGCGAGATGACCTTGAGATTCGGGAGCCCTGATAGTTTGTCGATGATGCCTTCAGTAATGCCATCGCTTAGGTACTCCGCGTTCGGATCACCGCTGGTGTTTGCGAAGGGCAGCACAGCGACCGAGTTGATGCGGCTGCGACCAGTGCCGCCAAAATATAAAGCTGCGACGGTTATGAGAGCGACGACAACTACGAAACCTACAGCACCGATCAACATCGAACGTGCTGACCAGCGGGCGGCGGTTGTACCACTCGTTGCCGCCTTGCCCGATTCTGCTTCCCGCTTCAGCCGTCGCAGATCGGTACGAACGTCAGCGGCATGCTGATAACGTAGATCGCGGTCTTTCTCCAGACACTTGTTGATGATTTCCTCCAACTTCGATGGTGTGTCTGGGTTCAATCTAACCACTGGGGCTGGCGCTCGATTCAGAATGGATTCGAAGATCACACCGCTCGTGTCGCCCCGGAACGGCAGCGTTCCTGTGCACATCTCGTACAGCACTGAGCCAAAGGAGAACAAATCCGTTCGGGCGTCCAGTTCCTTCCCTCTCACTTGTTCCGGCGACATATAGGCAACGGTGCCGAGAGTTGAACCGGGACTCGTCAGATGTGCCTCTGATTCGATGGTCGGGGCGCTCATGGCAACGCTCTCCGGCTTCAGAGTGACTTTCGCCAGCCCAAAATCGAGAATCTTCGCCTGTCCCCGATTTGTGACGAAGATGTTCGCGGGCTTGATGTCTCGGTGGATGATGCCCTTCGAGTGTGCGGCGTCGAGCGCATCGGCGATCTGAATGCCCAGATCGAGCACCGTTTCGATCTCCAGCGGTTTGCCATTGATCTGATGCCGGAGCGTCTGCCCCTCCAGCAGTTCCATGGC
>JBARBI010000204.1:0-10694 GCA_049792875.1 Candidatus Sulfotelmatobacter sp. | reverse complement strand
CATGCTGGAGGCGGTCGCCCACGAACCGGAAGGCCTCAGCAACGCCGAGATCAGCCGCAAGCTCCAGATTCCAAAGAGTTCCGCCAGCTACATCCTGCGGACGCTCGAAACCCAGGGATACCTGAATCGGGATGAGAGCAGCGGCAAGTACCGCGTCGGACTGAAGATTCTGAGCCTCAGCCGCGGTGCCCTCAGCGGGATTGACGTGCGCGAAGTCGCTCTGCCCATCATGCGCCACCTGGTGGAGAAGACCGCATTGACCTGCCACCTGGCGATTCTGGATGGGCCCGAGGCTGTCTACATCGAAAAGGTTGAACCGCCCGGATTCATTCGCATGGACACTTGGGTCGGCCGCCGCATGCGCGTTCATGCCACCAGCGTGGGTAAAGCACTGGTCGCGTACATCCCGCAAGAGCGGCTGGAAAAGATTGTTGCCGATCGCGCCATGGAGAAACGCACTCCAAAAACCATCACGACTCTGCCGCGACTCCTGAAGGAACTGGAGAAAGTGCGCACCCAGGGTTACGCCGTCGACGACGAGGAGAACAATCTGGGCGCTCGCTGCCTGGGCGCACCGGTGTTCAACCAGCAGGGCGCGATTGAGGCGAGCGTGGGCTTAAGTGGAACGATTGGCCAAGTCAACCCTCACACCATGCCGCGCATTTTGGAAGCGTTGAAGGACGCGGCGCGGCATATCTCGATGCAATTGGGATATCGTGTTCCGCACCGGCGAATTGGCGTATAGTCGCCCGGCTTACCTCCCTTCCAACTCGGCGTAAGGACAAAATGGGCAGGGATCTTCAACCCAACGTTAAGGCCCCACAAGCCGCCGTTTACGCGGCGGCCACTCCGTGGGGGTGATGGGTCAGGTCTGCGACCATCGGGTTCACCAGTCGTGCCACGTCGTACCAATTCATGCGAACCAGTTCGCGATGCGTGCCTGCGCTGAAGGTGATTTCTTCGTTTTCGGCGAGGCTCGCGTCCGCGTACACAGCCATGTCGTAGAGATTCCCAAACGGAGGCATTGCACCCGTCTCGCAATCGGGAAAGGCATCTTTGAACTCAGGCTCCGAGGCGATCTCCACGGTTTGCGCGCCCGTCAGGGTCCTCAGCCGGTCGAGGTCCACATGAGACGATGCCGGGACGACCGCCATCGCCAGGATGCCATCAATTTTGACGATCACCGTCTTTGCCAGCTTCTTCCCCGATAAGTGCGTCAGTGCGGCGATCCCCTGAGCGGTATAAGCAAGGGAGTGAGAAATGATCAGGTATTTGATGTGGCGGGAGTCGAGAAATTCACGAAGCTTCGACAGCGGCATAAAGACCTCCTCGTAGGGCAGGAAGAACTAACGTTGAGGGGCCAACTTGCGTGGCTCTGCAATCAAGAATCCTATTCTCCACACGCCCGGTTTGCGGTGACTGTGATCACTGCATTTCCCATCCAGATAGTATTGCGGCGATCTCACGCCATGGTGATCTGCATCACGGCACCTGCAAGCACAAGCGAGAAAATTTATGTTGCGGAAGTACAAGCCTGCCGTCCCGGCTCCCTGATAACGGCTCGCTCTGCCCGGGCCGTTTCTGACAAAAGGCCGAGCGACCCCTTCACCTCGTACCCGCGAAGGAGGGATTCATGAACTCCAAAAAGACATTCCGCCCGCCAGTCGAACCTGCGGTTACGCTCCTGCAGGCCTGCGCACCTGAAGCTCTGCGATGGGATTCGCAGGAGATCCAGTTGTCGATCGCCCGCAGAGCCTCTGAATTGTTCGAAACCGCAACCGTGAACGCGGGCACGATTGGGAAGACTGGTTCCAAGCAGAGTCGGAATTGCTCCGTCCGGTCTCCATTGCGGCTTCCGAATTCCCGGACCGCTTCAGCGTTCTCGCCAATGTTCTTGGGTTTGAGGCGAACGAACTCAATGTCAGTGTCGAGCCCAACCGAATTTCCATCCGGGGGAGAAAAAAGATCAACCGTTCAGTCGCAGCGGAAAAAGCGCCACCCGCTGATTTTTATCCGGACCAGATGCTGCGCATGGTCGACATTTCTTCGGATGTCGATCCCGCGGGCGCGGTGATTGAACTGCAATCCGGGATCCTGAAGTTTGAATTGCCCAAAGTTCCGAAGCCGGTAGAGAAAGCTGTCGGAGCCGGGAAGGCGTGACCCACTGGCTTCCGAACCCTGCTAGCGCTGCGAAGGGGCCTAAGAATGCAGCCCACAGCGCAAGCTGTGGGTGGCAAGTGAAGAATGAGCAAGCCCCGGAGGGGGCGAAAGAAAAGCCATGACTCAACTCCGGGGAGACTAGCCTGCTGCAGCTTTCAATACTTCACGATCGCCGCGAACGACTTCGGATCGAGCGACGCCCCGCCCACCAGCGCTCCGTCAATTTCTTCTTGTGACATAAGCGCCGAGGCGTTCTCCGGCTTCACCGACCCGCCGTACAGAATACGCAACTTCCCCGCAAACTCCTCACCGAAAATTTCGCTGGCTTCGCGACGGATGACCGCATGCGCCTCCGCGGCCAGTTCCGGCGTCGCGGTCTTGCCGGTCCCGATCGCCCAAACCGGCTCATAGGCGACGATCATCTTCGCCGCCTTCTTGGCGGAGATCGCATGGAACGCCCGCACGCACTGACGGCGCAGCACGTCGTCGGTGAGTCCGGCCTCGCGCTCCTGCAGTACTTCTCCGACACAGCAGATCGGCGTAAGTCCAGACTCCAACGCGGTTTTCAGGCGCAGGTTCACCGTGTCGTCGGTCTCGCCAAAGTATTGCCGCCGCTCGGAGTGGCCGATGATCACGTGCGTCACTCCCAGGCACAACAGCATGGGCGCGGAGATCTCGCCCGTGTAAGCTCCGTCCGCCTTCCAGTGGACATTCTGCACACCGATGGCAACGTTTGAACCACTGGCGGTTTCAAGGGCGGTCGCCACATCGGTGTAAGGGGGGCAGACCACGATCTCGTCGCGGTCGTGGCTCGCCACCAGGGGCAAGAACTCGCGAAAATAATCCCGCGTTTCGTCGGGTGTCTTGTACATCTTCCAGTTGGCGGCCAATACTTTTCTTCTCATGAGTGAGCCTTTTCCATTCGGAATGGGGAAGTCGTGTTCAAACGGTGAAGCTGTTCGGCGGCGCGCTGAAACGCGCGCACCGTGGAGACGTCGAAGAGCACGAAGCGGCATTTCGTCACGTGCTTCGCCGACGCGAGTGCCTCCAATGTGGCGGAAAGGGCGACAGGGGCTGCCTCGGTCACCGGATATCCGTATGCGCCCGTCGAGATCGCTGGAAATGCCAGAGAAGCCAGACCTTGTTCATCGGCCAGACGCACCGACTCCCGGTGACAGCTAGCCAAAGTCTCTGCCTCCCCACCTTCTCCACCGCCGTAGATGGGTCCGACCGTGTGGATCACATGCCTGGCCGCGAGTCGGCCGCCGGTGGTGATGACCACCTTCCCGGCCGGCAACCTTCCAATCCTGCTCACGATTTGCCGGCACTCGGCGAGGATGGCGGGCCCTCCGGCATGATGAATCGCACCGTCCACTCCGCCTCCGCCCAGAAGCGAGGAATTCGCGGCATTGACAATCGCGTCGGTAGTTTCTTCGGCGATGTCGGCCGGGCCGTGGATTTCGACCGCTTTGCCGCCATCGAGCAGAAGCCGAATTGTGAAGCTGTGCACGCCAGTGTCCAGGAAGGTCACTTCTGATCCGTCACTTTTTGTTGGTGAGCGCCTCGACTCCCGGCAGCTTCTTTCCTTCCAGGAACTCCAGGGACGCGCCTCCACCGGTCGAGATGTGCGTGATCTTGTCGGCCACGTTGGCCGCATGCACGGCCGCGACCGAGTCTCCTCCGCCAACGATTGAAATGGCTCCGGCATTATCGGCCACGGCCTGAGCGATCTTGAACGTTCCCCGGGAGAATCCCGGAACTTCGAACACGCCCATCGGTCCGTTCCAGACAATGGTCCGTGCCGTGGAGATTTCCTCGGAGAACAATTCAATCGTCTTCGGCCCGATGTCGAGCGCCATCTTGTCCGCCGGAATGGACTGGCCTTCCCCAATATTCTGCACCACAGCGTTGGCCTCTGGCTTAAGCGCCACGACATGATCGACGGGCAGGAGGAATCTCATGTTTTTCTTCTTCGCCTCCGCCAGCAGTTGCTTGGCGAGGTCCACTTTGTCCGCTTCGAGCAGCGATTTGCCAATCTCATGTCCCTGCGCTTTCAGGAACGTGTAGGCCATGCCTCCGCCGATGATCAGCGAATTCACTTTGCTCATCAGATGCTGGATCACGCCGATCTTGTCGCCGACTTTTGCTCCGCCCAGGATCGCGACGAAGGGTTCTTCCGGATGCTCCAGCGCCTTGCCCAGGTACTTGAGTTCCTTCTCCATGAGCAACCCGGCGGCGGATTGCTTCACGAACTTGGTGAGGCCCACCGTCGATGCGTGCGCGCGATGCGCCGTCCCGAACGCGTCGTTTACGTAGTACTCAGCTAGATTCGCCAGTTGTCGTGCGAACTTCTCGTCGTTCGCCTCTTCTTCGGAATGAAAGCGCAGGTTCTCCAGCAGCAGCGTCTGGCCCTTCTCCAGTTGGGTCGCAACTTCCTCGGCCTCCGGGCCAACACACTCGGGACAAAACCCAACGTTTTCGCCGCGCGCCAGTTCCTTGTCGAGCATCATGCGCAGCCGCTCGGCCACCGGCTTCAGGCTCATCTTCGGATTGGGTTTGCCCTTGGGCCGACCCAAATGCGAAGCCAGGATCAGCCGCGCCCCGTGGCGCAGGGCGTACTCGATCGTGGGCAAGGTCTCCCGGATGCGGGTGTCGTCCATGACGCGCCCGTCTTCCAGCGGCACGTTGAAATCGACGCGCATAAAGATCCGGTTGCCATTGAGCGGAAGATCACGAATGGAAAGCTTGGGCATGGCTGGTTCGTCCTTAGTTTGCAGGCGATATGAGGATGCGGGTGCCCCATCCTAACGTCGCGTTCTTTGCGACGTTAGGGTGGGTCCGCAACTCTTTACAGGCCCTTGCTGGCGATGTAGTTGATCAGGTCGCGGACGCGGCAGGAGTATCCCCACTCATTGTCGTACCAGGAGATAACCTTGACGCAATTGCCGCCGACCACCAGGGTCATGGGCGAGTCCACGATCGAAGAGCGTGGGTCGCCTTTGAAATCAGACGACACCAGTTCATGCTCTTCGTAGCCCAGATATCCCTTCAGCGGCCCGGACTCCGTCGCTTTCTTCAGCGCAGCATTCACTTCTTCCTTGGTCGTCTTCTTCTCGACCCAGACCACCAGGTCAACCACCGAGACGTTCGGCGTGGGCACGCGCATGGAGAATCCATCGACCTTGCCCCCGAGTTCCGGAATCACCAGTTTCAGCGCCTTCGCCGCGCCGGTTGTGGTCGGAATCATCGACAGTGCTGCCGCACGCGCGCGCCGCAGGTCTTTGTGCGGGAAGTCGAGAATCACCTGGTCGTTGGTGTAGGAATGAATCGTCGTCATGGTACCGCTGACGATCTTGAATTCGTCATTGATCACCTTGGCCACAGGCGCCAGGCAGTTCGTGGTGCAGGAGGCGTTCGAAATGATGTGATGTTTCGCGCCGTCATACTTCTCATGGTTCACGCCCAGCACCAGCGTGACGTCTTCATTCTTGGCCGGAGCCGAGATGATGACCTTCTTCACCGGCCCGCGCATGTGCTTCTTAGCGTCGTTGGCATCGGTGAAGCGGCCCGTCGACTCGATCACAACCTGCGCGCCCACCGATTCCCAGGGCAGCGCAGCCGGGTCCTTTTCTTTGAAAACTTTGATGGTCTTGCCGTCCACCGTAATGCTGTCGGCGCTGGCAGAAACCTGGTTCGAAAGGTTGCCCAGCACCGAGTCATACTTCAGAAGATGGGCCAGCGTTTTAGGATCCGTCAGGTCGTTGACCGCGACGAAGTCCAGGTTTGGATCTTTGAGCGAAGCGCGCAGTACGTTGCGGCCAATTCTGCCGAAACCATTGATGCCTACTTTGATTGCCATGTTTCCTCCGTAGATTTATGAAGGCGTGATCAGGTTTAGTTGAGCATTAAGTGGTAAACCATTGATGGTAGCAGGGAAGGGGAAGCGACGTAAACGTCGGCCGATCCTTTTTGCGCATTCACGATTCCGATCACGGACGTGCGTGCGTTGAGTCACTGACGTCTGACGTCCTGGTAGGGCCGACACCTATTCGACTCGCTCAGGGCAGGCTCTGCCGACTGTCCTGCGGCGCCTCGCCCGCACATCGGACACCGAAACATACGCGCCGGGGCGGTAGATTTCCCGTTCGCCCATCACGCGGGAACACTCCTCAAGACCAGACGACCTGTGCGGCCCGGCATCGATGACGACGACGCGTAGACATGGTTCGAAGGATGAACTGGGATCGCCTTCGCCCCCCGCCGCCCAACACCAGGTTCACACCAGCAGGTATTTTTCTTCGGTAAGTCCGATAGACGCCTTGGTTACTCAACCTGGAGCCACCCCGGAGAGGGTGGCGGAGTGTTTCGGGTTCGGCACAACTCCGCCACCTGAGAACTGAGCGGCGCGTGGGGAGCGCAGCATCAATTCCCTTGCATCTTGTCGTCTGCGCCAACGAGTGGCTTATTGGCTGCCGCCTCCGAACCTGATATTGACTCCACCCGAGTACCGGAAGTTGTTCTGCGACGAATTGTTGAACTGGTTGGTGAAGCGCGTCATCAGGTAGTCGATCTCTACCGGGCGGATCTCGAAGGATTTATTGACGGGAATGTCGAAGCCGCCGCCGATGGCCATGGCAAACGCATTCCCTGCGGGTGA
This sequence comes from Candidatus Sulfotelmatobacter sp., assembly GCA_049792875.1. Classification (GTDB taxonomy): domain Bacteria; phylum Acidobacteriota; class Terriglobia; order Terriglobales; family Acidobacteriaceae; genus Sulfotelmatobacter. The sequence continues at coordinate 3,877 of JBARBI010000204.1, read as the reverse complement.
TCCCGAGGTAGTGCATGCACTCGCGCAAGCCTTCGTCAGGTTCGCATACACGTTGCTGTGCGCCCCGCCCAGGAGCACGTGGGCGAACGGCTCGAATTTTGGCGCACGGACCTTAACCTGTGGGCCGAACATGTAGGTGAACAGATTGCCCTGCGCCTTGAAAATACCACCAGCCGGATTCGTCCACGTGATGTTGTTGCTGCCATAGCCTTGGAGATCCATTTTGATCCCAAAGTATTCGTTGAAGTACACCACGGCCGCGCCACCGCCGCCGTTCAGACTTAGGCTCTGGGTGCCATGAGCAACCGGGTAAAAGCGGGCATAAGAGTAATCGGCAGCCACCTCTGCTCGATAGAAATCCTGGGACCACGCGGTGACTCCCACCAACAAGACAACGCAGAATACGACTAGCTTGGTAACCTTCATGATGGTCTACTCCTTCGACATGTGTAGGTGCAGGATCGGAGCCCCAATTCACTTACTGCATGTGCTGCCTTCTTATCGCCTATGGTGCGCAATCCCCCAAGAGAAGCGAAACTGGCAAAAATGACAGTGCCAATGAGTGAGAGAAAAACAGGCGAAGTCCTCGGCACCACAGGGCTAAGCATTGAACATCCCATATCGCTCATCAAGCTTGGATTCCGCCAACCCATTCCAATCTGTGACTCCCGTCACTATCCCCAGCGACTATTGTCACTGCCCATCAACCGCTTCCATCCTCTAATGGACTCGCGGAGAAAACGGTGAGGCGCGGCACCCCCGCAAGATTCGCCGACCAAGAGGGTAGCTATGGTGAACGACGACGTTGTGAAGTGTCCGCTGTGTGGCGGATTTACCCACATTGAAAAGACCGATCTGCGGGAGGCGCTGAAAAATCCGCGCTTGCGCGAACAAGTCGAAATGTACATCGCAGGGCTTCTCAAGTCTCCCGTGGAGGATCTCACCACCGTCGGCGCCAGCCAGGCAGCAGGCCACGATTTCCAGAAGGACGTTCACAGCTGGAATCCCTGCGTGCCGATGTGGAAGAGAAGCCCGAAAGAGTAGCTTCCACAAGCGACGCGTGCGCCTGCAGGCGGGTGTGACCTCTGAGGTCGAAGGCTCGACTCATCCCGGAATGGCCGAGATTCTTGCCCGTTTCACCCGAAAGCGCGCCGGAGTGGGGTCTAAGGCGACGATTCCACGCTCACGCCAGAATGTGACTCTAATCACAGCCCATTGCCCAGTCCCGGGCATATACCGAAGAGTGTGGGTTTGTCCCCAATGGGCGTGGTTTGCCCCAGTGGGCGGCACGGAGGAAATTATGCTCATCAGCAAGCAGCAGGTGCTCGATTATCATCATGGGTCCCGACCGGGAAAGATCGAAGTCGTTCCCACCAAGCCCTGCCGCACGCAGCGCGATCTTAGCCTGGCGTACACGCCGGGTGTAGCCGAGCCTTGTCTCGAAATTCAGAAGAATCCGCAGGATGCATTCAAATACACCGGCCGCGGCAATCTGGTCGCAGTTCTGAGCAACGGCACCGCAGTGCTGGGCCTGGGCGACATCGGCGCCCTCGCGGGAAAGCCTGTCATGGAGGGCAAGGCCGTACTCTTCAAGCGCTTTGCCGATGTCGACGTCTTCGACCTCGAGGTGAACAGTCACGATCCCGAAGAAATTATCAAGCTCTGCCAGTTGCTCGAGCCCACGTTCGGCGGCATCAACCTCGAGGACATCAAGGCCCCCGACTGCTTTCAGATCGAAGAGACGCTGCGCAGGACCATGAAGATCCCTGTCTTCCACGACGACCAGCACGGAACGGCGATTATTTCGGGAGCAGCCTTGCTGAATGCGCTGGAAGTTGTGGGCAAGGATATTAGCCAGGTGCGGGTTGTCTTCAACGGCGCCGGAGCGGCCGGCATCGCCTGTGCTGAGCACTACGTCGCCCTGGGAGTGAAGCGCGAAAACATCATTCTTTGCGACACTAAGGGTGTTGTATACAAGGGCCGCAAAGACGGCATGAATCAGTACAAGGACCGATTCGTGCAGGACACGAAGCTGCGCACCTTGGCCGAAGCCTTGGTCGGCGCCGACGTCTTCGCCGGACTTTCCGTGAAAGGTGCGATCAATCAGGAGATGGTGCGTTCCATGGCGTCCGACCCCATCGTGTTCGCCATGGCCAACCCCGATCCCGAGATTACCTACGAAGACGCCAAGGCGGCGCGCAGCGATGTCATCATCGCCACCGGGCGGTCCGACTATCCCAACCAGGTCAACAATGTGCTTGGATTCCCCTTCATTTTCCGCGGCGCCCTGGATGTTCGCGCCACCGCCATCAATGAAGAGATGAAGCTGGCAGCCACCCACGCGCTGGCGGATCTTGCCAAGGAAGACGTTCCCGATTCTGTTTGCCGCGCGTATGGAGTTCCGCGCCTGCAGTTTGGCCGCGAGTATCTCATCCCCAAGCCTTTCGATCCGCGCGTGCTCATGTGGGAAGCCTCCGCCGTGGCCGAAGCCGCTATGCGCAGCGGAGTCGCTCAGGAGCCCGTCGATCTCAGCACCTATCGCGGGCAACTCGAGCGGCGACTGGGCAAGGCGTACGAGGTCTCGCGCACCATGATCCATAAAGCCCAGGCCAATCCCAAACAGGTGGTGTTTCCCGAGGGCGATAACGAAAAGATCCTGCGAGCCTGCCGCGTACTAGTCGAGGAGAAAATTGGAAATCCGATACTCATCGGCGAGCCGGGAAAGATCCAGGACCGGGCCCACGAGTTCGGTGTTGATCTTGAGGGCATGCAGATTATCGATCCGGCGACGTCGACACATCGCGCGCCCTACGTGCAGGAAATGTTCCGCCTCCGGCAGAGGCGAGGCGTCACCCTGCAAGAAGCCGAGACCCTGATGAACGACCGCAACGTGTTTGGCTCGATGATGGTGCACATGGGCGACGCCGACGCTCTGGTCTCCGGCGTCACTCAGCATTATCCCGACACCATTCGCCCAGCACTGCAGATTGTTCGCATGCGCGAAGGCTTGCACCGCGTCTCCGGCTGCTACGCAGTGATCACGCGAAAAGGAGAAGTTTTCTTTCTCGCCGATACCAGCGTGAACATCGAGCCCACGGCAGAAGACCTGGTCGAGATCGCCCTCTGCACTGCACACATGGCGCGACGCTTTGACCTGACCCCGCGAGTTGCCATGCTGTCGTTCTCCAGCTTCGGCAGCGTGGATCATCCCATCTGCACCAAGGTGCGCCAGGCAGTGGAAATGATCAAGTTTGCCGACCCCACCCTGATCGTTGACGGCGAAATCATGGCGGACGAAGCCCTGTCTCCGGAGATTATCGAACAGCACTACCCCTTCAGTTCGCTGAAGGGTGGCGCCAACGTACTCATCTTCCCCGATCTTGCTTCGGCCAACATCGCCACTAAACTAGTGGCGAAGGTTGGGGGCGGCGAACTCATCGGTCCCATCCTCATGGGGATGAGCCGTCCGGTCCATGTGCTACAGCGTTCCGCCACGGTGGAAGAGGTCGTCAATGTAGCAGCCATTGCCGTGGTTGATGCGCAGGAGAACGATACTTATGCGCATCCCCGCGTCCATGTGTCGGTCGAACCGGAGTTGGTAGGCGAAGACTAACAGCAGTAACGCCAGCCCGTCGCGGTAGCGCTTGCGACCCGCGAGCTGTCGTGAGCGCTACCGCGCGCGCGCACAGCGGGCAAGACGCCGAGAGAGGATGCACGAATGTCCACGCTTTGGAAGTCCCGCTACGCGCAGCGTACGCTGGGAATCAAGAGTTCCGCCATCCGTGAGCTTCTGAAAGTTACCCAGAAGCCGGAGATCATTTCTTTTGCCGGGGGCCTCCCAGCTCCCGATGTGTTCCCGGTGAAGCGCTTCCAGGAA
>JBARBI010000203.1:0-18133 GCA_049792875.1 Candidatus Sulfotelmatobacter sp. | reverse complement strand
ACGCATCATCGAGCTGATGCCGGGCGTGCAGGAGGTGCATCGCATCAGCTCTCCGTACAAGCTGGCGGGGAAAAGTTTTCGTCCGGAAGGTACGCTTGTCAAACTGGCGAATGGAGTGGAGATTGGCGGGAATGAAGTAGTGGTGATGGCGGGACCGTGCTCGGTGGAGACGCGGGAACAACTTTTTGCGACGGCCGAAGCAGTGGCAAGGGCGGGAGCGCGAGCACTGCGGGGCGGAGCGTTCAAGCCGCGGAGTTCTCCTTATTCTTTCCAGGGTCACGGAGAAGATGCGCTGAAATTGCTGCGCGAGGCGGGAGAGAAGTTCAAGCTGCTGGTGATCAGCGAGGTGATGGAGATCTCGCAGATCCCGATGATGCTGCCCTATGTAGACATCCTGCAGGTGGGTGCGCGCAACATGCAGAACTTTAATCTGCTGCGGGAACTGGGGAAGGTGCGCAAGCCGGTGCTGCTGAAGCGCGGGATTGCGGCGACGCTGGAAGAGCTGCTGCTGTCGGCGGAATACATCATGGCGGGTGGGAACTACGAAGTGATTCTTTGTGAGCGTGGCATTCGGACCTTCGAGACCTACACGCGGAACACCATGGATATTTCGGCGATCCCGATCATTCACAAGTTGTCACATCTGCCGATGACGGCCGATCCGTCGCACGGGACGGGGCGGCGTGACAAAGTGGCGCCGATGGCGCGGGCATCGGTGGCGGCGGGAGCGGACGCGCTGCTGATTGAAGTGCACTGCGACCCAAACAAGGCGTGGTCGGATGGGGCGCAGTCCCTGTTTCCGGAGCAGTTCGCGAAATTGATGGACGAGTTGCGGATGATTGCGCCGGCGGTGGGGAGAAAGATCGGGTAGCGAAAGCGGAATTACCACCACTGAGGATACAGAGGACGCAGAGGGGATAAAGCAAGAACCAGGGCGAGTGCGGGGCTCGTCATCTTCGCGGTGCAGCTTGAATCCTTTGAATTCCCTTTCATCCTCTGCGTCATTTGTGGTTTTCATTTGCTTTTATGGCGATTCGGCAAATCACGATCATTGGGACAGGCTTGATTGGGGGGTCGCTGGGGCTCGCGCTGCGGAAGAAGAAATTTGCCGGGCGGATTGTGGGGTGTGATCGCGAGGGGACGCTGGAGCGGGCGAGGATGCGGGGCGCGATCGACGACGGGACTGCGAATCCGGCAGACGCGGTGCGCGGGAGCCAGGTGGTGGTGCTCGCGACTCCGGTGCTGGCCATTGTTGATTTGATTGAGCGCATCGGGCCTTCCCTTCCAGCGAAAACTCTGCTCACCGACGTGGGGAGCACGAAGACCGTGGTGGTGGAGCGCGCGGTGAAGGTTTTTGGGAAGAATGCCGGGAAGAGGTTTCTGGCGGGGCATCCGATGGCGGGGCGAGAGATGAGTGGCGTGGATTATGCGGACGCGGATCTGTTTCAGAAGGCGGTGTGGTTTCTGTCTCCGCTGCCGGGGCAGAATCTGAATGAAGGGTTATTCGCGGAGTTTGCCGGGTGGATTGATGCGATCGGGTCGCGCATCGCGATGCTGCCACCGGAGGAGCATGATCGACTCTGTGCCTGGATCAGCCATGTTCCCCAGATGATTTCGACCGCGCTCGCGGCGGCGCTGGTGGAAGAGTTTGGCGAGGAGGCTCCACTGCTTGCGGCGGGTGGGCGCGCGCTGCAGGAGATGACACGGATTTCGGCGAGTCCGTATTCCATGTGGCGGGATATCGCCATCAGCAACCAGGTGAATCTGGAGAAGGCGCTGTGGAAGGTGGAGCAGCGGTTGGCGCATATCCGGGAGAATCTGGCGACGCGGCAACTGGCGGAGGAATTTGAACAAGCGCATCAGTTGCGGAAGACTTCGCTAAAGAAAAAATAGGCCAAACGGCATAGCACAATTTGGTGAGGCCCATGCGGTCTGCGGCCCACTACCCCCGGGGCGCGATTTCCGATTTCGTAGCGATCGCAGATTCGGTTGGCGGTCTGCCACACGGCGTCAAACTCTGTCCAGCGGGGAACCAGAATGCGCAGCGCAAAGGCGCGAATCATTGGTTCCATCCTACGGTCGAATTCAGCGAGAGGGGACATAGGTGCGCGATGCGCCGGGCTTGCAACCGGGCTGCCGCATTACACGGGAGAAGGTTCGCTCCCGTGTGCTCTGCGTATGGCGTTTCCCGCCGCCTTTGTAAGAATCAGAGCAAACAACTCTTCGAAGTTGCTTTCTCATGTCTTGGGATATTTGACGTTGTCTCTATGGTTTGGGATGCGCTGGTACTGTCATCAAATTGTCAAAAGATCGTCCCGTAATTGTCCTCAGAAAAACGCACGGGCAGTGCTCGGCAGATATGAATTCATTTAGAATGCGGACGCTATGAATAAAGTTGTGGCCAATGCGGATGAGGCCATCCGCGACGTGTTGGATGGCGCGACGATCATGATCGGCGGCTTTGGACTGTGCGGGATGCCGGAAAATCTGATCCGAGCGCTGGTGCGCAAGGGCACGAAGAATCTGCGGACGATCAGCAACAATGTCGGTGTCGATGGTGTGGGCAACGGGTTGCTGCTGGCGGCGGGGCAGATCGTGCATCACATTGGAACGTATGTAGGGGAGAATCGGTTGCTGGAAGAGATGGTGCTGAAGGGGGCGATCCGGCTCGACCTGGTCCCGCAGGGGACGTTTTCGGAGCGGATTCGGGCGGGGGGCGCGGGAATTCCGGCGTTTTATACACCGACGGGCGTCGGGACCATCGTGGCCGAGGGCAAGGAGGCGCGCGAGTTCGAGGGTCGGACGTATGTGATGGAGCGCGGGCTGACGGCTGACTTTGCGTTTGTGAAGGCGTGGAAGGGTGACCGCCAGGGGAATCTGATTTATCGGAAGACGGCGCGGAATTTTAATCCCATGATGGCCACGGCGGCGAAGATCACGATTGCCGAGGTGGAGCACCTGGTCGAGGTCGGCGATTTGGATGGGGACTCGATTCATACGCCTTCGATTTACGTGAAGAGGATTTTTCAGGGGGAGTTGTACGAGCGGCGGATTGAGCGGAGGACGGTGAAGAAGGGGTAGTTCGTGTTGGTGCGGGCGAGTGACAGCGGAAATCCCCACTTCTCGCGCAAAGAACGCGCGAGAAATGGGGCACCCGGCAGGGACTTAGTATCGAGTAACAAAAAACCATGAACAAACCTGGGAAAGACGTTGATAAGCGGGAGCGGATCGTGAAGCGGATTGCGCGCGAATTGCGCGATGGGTTTTACGTGAACCTAGGCATTGGGATGCCTACGCTGATTGCGAATCATGTGCCTCCGGGGATGGAGGTCACGCTGCAGTCGGAGAATGGGATACTCGGGATCGGGCCTTATCCGCTCGAAGGGACCGAGGATCCCGACCTGATTAATGCGGGGAAGGAAACCGTCAGCGAGATGCGGGGGACTTCGTATTTCTCGAGTGCCGATTCGTTTGCGATGATTCGCGGCGGCCATATTGATTTGAGCGTGCTGGGCGCGATGGAAGTGGATGAGTCGGGGAGCCTCGCGAATTGGATGATCCCGGGGAAGATGGTGAAGGGGATGGGCGGTGCGATGGACCTGGTGGCGGGTGCGCGGCGCGTGGTGGTGGCGATGGAGCATACGACGCGCGAAGGGGCTCCGAAGATTCTGAAGCAGTGCACACTGCCGCTAACGGGAGTACACGTCGTGGATACGATTGCGACGGAGATGGCATACATCCGGGTGACCAAGGATGGGCTGGTGCTGGAGGAAGTGGCTCCGGGGTTGACGGCAGAGGATGTGCAGCGAGCGACCGAGGCGCCGCTGACTGTCAGTCCGGGCCTGAAGGTGATGGAGAGTTAGTGGTCCGAGATGTCTGACAAGTTAACTACTTTGTATCGCCCGGTTGGCCGGAAAGAATTGGAATTGATCCGGAGCAGCGGTTTCCGGACTTTCCCGCCAAGGCTGCCCTCGCAGCCTTTCTTCTATCCAGTGCTCAGAGAAGAGTATGCCGCTCAGATTGCGCGAGACTGGAACACGAAGGACGAAGCCTCGGGATACGAGGGCTACGTGCTGGAGTTCGAGGTCAGGACAGAATTCTTGGACAGATACGATATGCACGTGGTGGGAAATTCAAGCCACTCCGAGTACTGGATTCCCGCCGAAGACTTGGAGAGCTTTAATCGGAACATCGACGGGACGATCCGAGTAGTTCAGGAATTTCGAACAGAATAACGGCCGCCACTTCGCGGCTGGACAGCCGATGGCGGCTGTCCCCACATTTAGAGTCGAAGGCCCCACGTATCGCGTCAAGAACGCGTGAGAATGGGCACCCTTCAGACTCTTCGTTTACGCGGCGGCAATGCGGCGGATCAGGTCTTCCTGCTCTTGCTTGCTTTCGGCGCCGATGGTGAAGGCGTCCAGGACGCCTAACGACAGGGCGTATTTGATGGCTTCGTCTTGACGGTTGCGGAGCGTGCCTTGACCTAGAATCTTCATGCCTACCACCGCTTTTCCGGCGGTCTTCATTTGCTTCAGAACACTCATTACGGTTGCGGGATCGGCGTCCATGTAGGCGCCGACGGGGTTGATGCGGGCTAGATCGATCTCGACCCATGGAGATTTCGCTGCGGCGCGTAGGGCTTCGATGGTGTGGCAGGAGCAGCCGTGGGTGCGAATGATTCCCTTCGCCTTGGCTTCGGAGAGCACGTCCATGACGCCTTTGTAGCGATCGGTCCAGTCGGCCTCGGTGACGCAGTGCATGAGGCAGATGTCGAGGTAGTCGGTACCGAGCTCGCGGCGGAAGCGGTCGAGATCGGCGCGGGCGCCGGCAGGATCGCGGGAAAAAGTTTTGGTGAGGACCGTGACCTTGTCGCGCGGCACATGCTTGAGCGCCTCGGAAACGTGGGGGTGGCTTCCGTAGGTGTCGGCGGCGTCGAAGAAGCGGAGACCGTGGTCGTATCCGTTGAGCAGGAGATCGGAGAGGCCTTTGACGCCGAGCGCGGTTTGATTCGAGTGATGCCCAGAGCCGACGGTGCCAGTGCCCATGGCGAGACGGCTGGTTTTGATGCCGGTGTTGCCGAGAGTGATGGTGTCAGATGCGGAGAATTTCGCGGGGAGAGTTTCAGACGCGATCGCGTCGAGAATTGATTTGGCTGAGAGCCAGGCTGCACCTAGGCCTGACGCGGATCGAATGAGGAACTCACGACGTTGCATGCGTTCCCTCCTTGAAATCTTCTATAGAGGCTACACCAGTGGGCGCGGTTAGGGGAACTGTGGCACGACGGATGCCCATTTCGGCGAAGCACTTTGGCCGTTGGCGCTGTCAAAATGCATAGGTCCTTCGCTTGGCTCAGGATGACAATGCGAAGGGATTGGGGTCGCAATGCAGAACTTCCCTAGATCCGGAAAGGCGCGGCCAGCAGGCGGAACGGCAGGGTGATGGCCAGATAGATGACCTCGAGGACGCCATGAACGGCGACCCCGAGGATGCGGAACGGGAGCAGGAGCAGCCAGATGAAGGGATAGGCAACGAGAGCCAGCAGGGCCAGGGGCCAACAGAGGACGAAAAGGATGCACCAGAGCAGGAACGCAAACATGGCAGAGACCTCCTTACTCTCTCATACACAATTGTACGTTCAGGGCGGGGAGAAAGTTCCAGGAGGAGTACGCGTCGCATTAAAGGTCCCAAAGGGGCCAAGCCAAAGCCCATGAATTACTGGAGGCTGATCGCAACGTTTGGAGAGGCTGCGCTTCTCAAGAGGTAGCCTTCTCAAGGTCGACCATCCAGGAGCAGAGTGTCCAGGAATCTCGGATGTCATTCGAATTGCTTGCGGAAGGCGGCGAGTTGCTCCTGAACCTGAGAGAGTTCCTGGCGCAGGGCGGAGACTTCTTCTTCCAGGCGGGCGAGGCGCATGGCGGGTGGAGGGATGGAGTGCGGTGAGGCCTCTGGCGCGGGCGACGACTGGTTTGACTCTCGCTCAAGGGTCGCGCGCGACACGGTAGGCTCCAGCGGTTCGCCGGAGAATAGATGCATGTAGCGGTATTCCTTCGTGCCGGGCTGGCGGGCGAGGATGCAGACGAGCGGAGGCTCGCGCTGGGCCAGACGGTCGAGCGTGGAGACGACGTCGTCGAGAGCTTCGAAGTGGTACATGCGGTCGGTGCGTCCGCGGAGCTCGCCGGGAGTTTGCGGTCCGCGGAGAAGGAGTACGCAGACCACGGCGATTTCGCGACGGTCGAAGTTGAAGACTTCCTGCAGGCGATGTTCGTACTTGGGCACTCGGCTGTCGGCGCCGCCAGCGGGGCCCGCCATACGCTTCTCCTGCAACGTGGTCAGGGCCTGACGGACGGTGGCCTCGTTGAGGGTCATGATCGGGTCGCGGTTGTTCTTCTGGTTGCAGGCGTTGACCAGGGCATTGAGCGAGAGTGGGTAGTAGTCGGGCGTGGTGATGTCTTTTTCGATCAGGGAGCCGAGGACGCGGGTTTCGATATCGGTGAGGATCACTTCGTTATCCGGAGACTAGATTTGAGATGTGATTCTAATTCAAGGAGCTCCACCACAGCGAAGGTCAAAAGCCCCACTTCTCGCGCAAAAGGACGCGCGAGAAATGGGGCACCCAGAGAATTTCGTCTACCAAACCCTTTAGAACAGGGCCGTCGAGCGGCGTTTCCAGGACTTGCCTTTTTCTTTGGCGATATTTTCCATGTCGGCGACGTAGGCTCCGGCCTGGGTCAAGACGTGGTGCAGGTCGTTGCCGATGCTGATGAAGGTGAATCCTTTTTCCAGGAATTCTCCGACGCGGGCAGTGCCGAAGAGGAACAGGCCGAGGATGACGTTGTTCTTGCGGGCGTGCTCGATCAGTTTCTTGGTGGCAGCGTCGAGTTCCGGGGAAGTGTACATGTGGGGAAACTCGTACTTGTTGTAGAGGCCCATGGACATGCAGCGGTCGTTCTGGCCGAGGAAGAGGATGTCGACGCCGGGGACGGCGGCGATCTCGGCAATGTTCTCAATGCAGGAGGCGGTTTCGACCTGAAGGGCGACGATGCCTTCATGGTTCCAGTTACCGGCATAGCCGAGCAGTCCGGCTTTGTTCATGCTGCGCTGCGGGAAGTAAACCGAGCGCGTGCCGACCGTGGGATACTTGGCGCAACTGATGGCCTCACGGGCTTCGTCGGCGGTGTTGATATAGGGAATGAGGACGCCGTCTGAGCCGAGGTCTAAGGCCTGCTGGATTCCGGGACGGTCGGCGTATCCGCCAACGCGCACCAGCGACTTGGCGCCGCCGTTGGCGATGCCGCTGAGCATCGCAGACAGCTTCTCGTAGCCCATGGGACCGTGCTGGGTGTCGACCAGCAGCCAGTCGTAGCCAGAGTGCGCGAGTTGCTCCGCGAGAGTGGGGCTGTGCGCGTTCAGGAACAGGCCCATCTTGGGGGTTCCGGCGCGCAGTTGTTTCTTGAATTCGGATCCGCTGAGTGCGGGATCGGGCATGGGAAATCCTCCTCAAGGTCGAATTGAAAAGTGTACCGTATGGCGCCAGGGGGACGGTGCGGGACGCGTTTATTTTTCGGCAGGGTGTGACCCGGGGACAGGTGAGATCGACTGACCAGAAGCCCCAGTTCTCGCGCAAAAGGACGCGCGAGAAATGGGGCACCCTGATCGGTTGCCAACTTGGGAGCACCCCGCCTATAGTTCTCTCACGTCTAGGAGGTCAGGATGCGCTTGCTATTGAATTGGGTGCTGAGCGCGATTGCGGTGTGGGTTGTGGCTCAGCTTGTCCCCGGGGTATCGGTCAGTGGTGCCAGGAATGCGCTGATCGCGGCGCTGGTGATCGGGTTCATCAATGCGACCATCGGGTTCGTGCTGAAGGTGATCACCTTTCCTCTCACGCTCCTGACGTTGGGATTGTTCTGGCTGGTGATCAACGCCCTGATGCTGGAACTTGCTTCCGCGCTGCTGGCACCGGGGTTTCAGGTGCATGGGTTCCTGGCGGCGTTCATTGGGGCGATTGTGCTGAGCCTGGTGAACGTGGTGCTGAAGGCGATCGTGATGCCGTCGAAGGACCAGCAATAGAGGCGTCCTTATCGTCGAGATGCGCTGCGGCCCGAATCTTTGCCAGCGTGCGTTCGGGATTGAAAACTCCCTGCATCCAGGTGCGATACCACTGGTAGCGGCGTCCGGCGCGGGTGCTGACCACGAGCGAGGTGGGATCATCGTCGGTGGTCTTCTCGATCTCCGCGTTCACAATCTGATCGTACGGGATCATTTGAAACTCGTGGCCGGAGTCGTAGACCAGGATCGTGGCGGTGAAACGAAAAGGGCCGAGGACCTCGACGGCTCCGCCCATTTCGTGGTCGAGACGCTCGGAGACTTCCGGAAGCTTGCCGTAGCGCATGAGTTCGTGGTTTACCGGATGCTTCTCGGGAAAGCGCGCCCAGATTACCGGGAAGGCAGCAAAGAACAGAGCCGCCATGGCGAAGAGCACGAAGCCTGCGGTGTTGGCGGCACGAAACCCGCGCGGCCAGCCAAACCAGGCGCAGACAAACGCCCAGCCGGCGAATACCAGACCCGCTACCAGGAACGAGAAATTGATTCCGCGGATTTTGTGCCTTGTGTATCCCATCTAGTTCTTGAAGGTCGGGCCTGATTTCTTGGGCTTGATCGCCAGCCAGTCTTCTTCTTTGAGGACGCGTCCCAGATTGCTGAATTCACCAGCGCCCTGCAGGAATTCACCGCCATCCATACGGATGACTTCGCCGTTGATATAGCCGGAGCCGTCGCTCACAAGAAAAGCTGCAAGGTTGGCGAGTTCTCCGACGGTACCGAAACGGTGGAGCGGGTTGCGGTCGAGGGCGAGGGTTTCGAGGCCGGGGTGCGGCAGGACGCGGGAGAAGGCGCCTGGCGTCGGAATGGGGCCGGGAGCGATGGCGTTCATGCGGATGCCGCGATTGCCCCATTCCACCGCGAGGCTACGGGTGAGGGCCTCGACGCCGGCTTTCGAAACGGCGGAGGGGACGACATAGGCCGAGCCTACGGGCGCGTAGGTAGCGGAGATGCAGAGGACGGTGCCGGGATGGGTGGAGTTGAGCCAGCGGCGTCCGCACGCCATGGTGCAGTGAAGCGTGCCCAGGAGAACGATGTTGATGACGGATTCCCAGGCGCGCGGGGATAGGTCTTCGGTACGGGAGATGAAATTTCCGGCAGCATTGTTGACAAGGATGTCGAGGGGAGCTTCGCTCCAAATGGAATCGATCATGGCTTCGACGGCTTCGAGGCTGCGGACGTCGCACGGGACGGCGTGGACTGTGCCCTTCGGGGAGAGCTCTGCTGCGGTTTGCTCTAAAACCTCCTCGCGGCGGCCGCAGATGTGGACCGTGGCGCCGAGTTCGAGGAAGCGTGCGGCCATGCCTTTGCCAAGGCCAGTGCCGCCGCCGGTGATGAGGATGCGCTTGTTTTTCAGAAGATCAGTGCGGAACATATGCCTTCTCCAGAGAGAACGGACGATTATACGAGGGCGGTGGTGGTGCCTGAGTGCGGGGGCGGGATGCCCCTTCGGCGAGCTCAGGGCAGGCTCTCGCGACAGCCGGGCTGGACGGCTGTGCTGCGATGACGCGGCGCTACAGGTCGCAGGCGAGGCGGAAGCCATAGTCGGCGTACTGGAAGTCTGGGGGAATACTGGATCGGGCGGAGCAGCGGGCTACTTTGATGTGGTGGCGCCAGGATCCGCCGCGGGAGGACTTGCGCGGTGGTTTCATAGAGCTTTGTTCGGGGCCGGGCGGATTGCGCTCGGGCGAGACGGCGTAGTAGTTGGCATCGTACCAGTCGCTGCACCACTCGTGGACGTTGTCGCAAATGTCATGAAGGCCGAAGGCGTTGGGGGTGTAGCGGGCAACGGGTTCCGGGCCGGTTTGCCAGAGGATGGCGTAATCGGGGAGAGATTGCGGCGGGGCGTCACCCCAAGGGAAATTCTTCTGTTCGAGGCCGCCGCGGGCGGCGTGTTCCCATTCGGCTTCGCTGGGCAGACGGTAGGCGCGGGCGGTCTGCAAGGTGAGCCACTCGCAGTAGCTGGCAGCTTCGTGCCAGCAGACTCCGGCCACGGGTTGTTGAGGATGGCTGAAGTGGGAATCTTGCCAGAACGGAGGGGGTGCGGCGGAAGTCGCAGCGAGGAAGCGAGCGTATTCGGCGTTGGTGACTTGCGTGGCAGCGAGGTGGAAGACGTCAACCCAGATGCGATGGATGGGACGTTCGCAATCCTGGCCGGAGTTGGAGCCCATCAGGAACCAGGCGGCGGGGATCTCGATCAGCGATGGTTCGAGCGCGAGGGCCGCCGTTTCTGAGCGTGGAGTGAGAGGCATGACCGTTGCCGCGTCTTCGATACAGGGGTAGAGTCTACCAGCGATGGCTTGGGAGGATTGCAATGGCGGAGAAGAAGCTGCGATTCCGGGCGAAGATCGAGGGGCAAGAGGCGGGCGTGGTGGCCGCGATTACCCCACCGGTGGATGTGATCGAGTGGTTCGGAACGCGCGCCCGCGTGCCCGTCTGCGGGACGATCAACGGGGTTCCGTTTCGGTCGTCGTTGATGCCCATGGGTGGTTGCCACAGGATGCCCGTAAACAAGACTCTGTGTCGGGGCGCAGGCGTGAAGCCGGGAGATGTCGTCGACGTTGTGATGGAGCGCGACGTCAACGAACGAACGGTGGAAGCTCCGCCGGAACTCGAGAAGGAGTTGGCTAAGAGCAAGAAAGCGCAAGAGCGCTGGGAGAAACTGGCTTTCACACATAAGAAAGAGATGGCCATTTCTATTTCTGGTGCGAAGCAGGAGGAGACGAAGAAGCGGCGGCTGGCGAAGGTGATGGAGGTTCTGAAGACGGGGACGAAGTGGATGGGATGAAAAATCTCCACTTCTCGCGCCACAAACGCGCGAGAAATGGGGCATCCTCGGACGGTCAGGAACTGGAGCGAAGGCGCTGCACGATTGTGGCGGTGTCGCTTTCTTGAAAAAGGCGAATGGCGGCGATGCCCGCGGCTCCGGCGGCCAGGCAGGAATGGGCGTTGGCGAGAGTGATCCCACCGAGGGCCAGGACTGGGATGTTTGCCCGGCAGGCTTGCTTCAGAGCAAGGAGCCCTGCGGGCTGTGCGTCTTTCTTTTCGAACACCGGAGCGAAGAGGGCGAAAGTTGCAGCTGCAGCTGCGGCTTTGGTTACCTCTGCTGGAGAGTGGCACGAGACTCCGATCAGAGCAGCGGGTGGTGGGAGTTGGCGGGCAGGAGTGCCCGCCCCACACGAGTTGGCCCTACACGATTCTTGCCATACGGCTCTTACGTCTTGCGGGGAAACGTCATCCCCGCGGAGGTGGACACCGTCGGCTTGGACGGCCAAGGCGACGTCGGTGCGGGAGTTGAGCAGGAGGGCCGTTCTCAGTTCCAGATTCCCAGTTCTTAGTTCAGCGATGATTCTCACGGCTTCTCGGGCCAGGGATTCCAGGTCCCGACTGGGGAGATCCTTTTCGCGGAACTGGATGTAGTCGACGCCGGCGCGGGCGGCTTCTGCGATTTTTTCGAGGAGACGGCGACAGCGGGTGAGTTCGTCTCCGGGGAAGGCGGCGCGGTCGGTGATGTAGTAGAGGAGGCAGCGGGCCGGCATCAGCTTTGCAGTCTAATTCACTAGGCTTGTTTGCAGCACCTGGAGGGGGCTAGACATTTCCTCGCCATCACCCACCGCTTGCGCCGTGGGCGGCATTCTGTCGACCGTGGGACCTCTACGGCCTGGTCTTCGCGATGTCCGGCAGGACTTCGCCTTGTTTCTGGGGTGCGCCACCGAGGTGGTGTTTGGTTAGACCGTCCCGCAGGAAGTCGAAGGCGTCCTCGGGGCTGTCGACGATTGTGAACTGGTTGAGATCCTCCGCGGAAATGGTGCCGGCATCGACGAAGGCCTGGAAATTGAGGATGCGGTTCCAGTATTCGCGGCCGTAGATGACGACCAGGATTTTCTTGGCCAACTTGTCGGTCTGCGCCAGCGTGAGGATTTCAAAAAGCTCGTCCATGGTCCCGAAGCCGCCGGGAAAGATGACAAGGCCCTTGGCCAGATAGGCGAACCAGAATTTACGCATGAAGAAGTAGTGGAACTGAAAGTTCAGCGCGGGCGTGATGTACTGGTTGGGACTCTGTTCGAACGGGAGCTGGATGTTGAGACCGATCGTCTTTCCTCCGGCCTCGTGGGCGCCAAGGTTGGCCGCCTCCATGATGCCGGGACCTCCTCCGGTGGTGACGACGAAACGGCGGCGGCGGGCAGGTATCTGGATCGACCACTTGGTCAGCATGTGCGCGAGACGGCGCGCGTCCTCGTAGTAGCGAGCCATGTCAACCGCGGCCTGGGCGCGCTTCAGATCTCTTTCGAGCTGCGCAGCGGGAGTGGTTGAATGACTCTCCCGGATCGCGGCCAGCGCCTTCGCGGCATCCTTGCGTCCCTGAAAGCGGGCGGAACCGAAGAAAACGACGGTGTCCTGAATCTGCTCGCGGCGGAAGCGGGCCAGAGGTTCCTGATATTCGGCTAGGATGCGGAGAATGCGCCCGTCGGGGCTGTTGAGAAAGGGCTCGTTCTGGTAGGCTACCGGCGCGGATTTGAGATGATCAGTCATAGTGGCTCTTGTTCGAGAATCCAGGGCCCTGAGATCGCAGTAGCGATTCTGTCGTCCCCGTCGGGACTCGCTCCCTGTGCGTTTCTCCCCGGCACTGCTATGCCGGGCTCCCACATGCCGCTTCTGCGCGGCGGAATTCTGGTAGATCATCCGCACCGTTTGCCCGGTCCTGTCGCACCGCGACGGCCGAGGCAGAAGCTATCAGAATATCGAAGTGGGCGGCTTGCCGGGAATGGGTAGCAGGGTACACCAGTCAGGCTGCGGACTATTGTTGTTCGTGGTAGTGGAGCGCCTCCCAGAAACCAATCCAGATATCGAGCAGGCCCAGGCCGCTGCAGATGCCGCGAAAGAAGCCATTGGAAACCACGCTGCGGAGAGCCGGAAACGAGAGCAGCAGGTAGTTGTCCGTCCACTCGGGTGTCCAGGGCAGAATGATCAATAGCACCCCGGCCACGGCACTGATTAACACAAAAAGAAATACAGAGACACGATGCATCCAGACTTGTACGACGCTGGGGCTGGGGTGCGCAACGAGCCGCTCCGGAGGGTCGAGAAGCGCCGTGCGGGACTCAGCCTGCGGCGCAGTGGGCTTTGGCACGTCGCTGGGCGCATCGGAAAAAGGAGTAGGGTCGGTCATGCGCGGCCGCTCCGGCTCGGTGAAGAGACTGCGCGGGAATGACTGCGGCGCGCACTGAACCCTGGGTGGAGAAGATAGGGGACAAAATCCATCGGGCTATTCTACGACTTCAGGGCCTTAATGCGCTCGGCGACGTCGCGATAGTCAATGTTGTTGCCGTAGACGTCCATGAAGTGATGCAGGGCGGCGGGCCTGTCCCCGGCAGTCTCGTAGGCGGAAGCCAATTCGTAATGAAGAGCGACGCGAGTTTCGCCGTTGATTCCTGGAACGCTGAGAGCCTTGTCATACCAGCGGACGGCAGCTTCGGGCACGCCCTTTTCCAGGAAGCATTGTGCCAGCCAGGTATAGGTCTGCATGATCTGCGGGAAGGGCTTACCGTGATCGAAAGACTGGCAGGCCTTCTGCAGTTCGCCGATGGCTTCGTCGAGCAGGCCCATTTCGCGGAAGGCGATGCCGAGGTTGTAGTGCGTTTCGGGATCCTCGTCATTGGAAGCGACGTCAGCTTCGAGATCCTGTTTGAGTTCGCCAAACATTTCGGCGAGATCGATGCCAGCCTCTTCGGCAAACGGGGAAGCTTTGGCGGCGGCAGGCGCGTGAGAAGGAATTGTGGGCGGCTGCGGCTTGGGAACATTGACCACCGGCGCGTGCCACGCTACGGATGCGGTCGGAACGGCGACAATGGGGGCAGTCTTTGTTGGTGCAATTTGTGGTGCAGGAGAAGCGACCTGATTGGTGGCTGAGGCCGAAGCTGCAGCGCTGGCGGCTAGCGGGGGAACGACCTTCGGAGCCACAACGGGCTTGGCCTTCGCGACAGGAGCGGGAGGCTCCGGCTCGGCGATGGGCGCGGCCTTCAGGAAGTCTTCCCCGAGAGAGGCCTCGATGTCCGCAACAAACTCACCCAGAACCGGCGCGGTTTGCCCGGCGGCGCTCACGGGTTGAGCCTGCGCGGCTGGGGATTGCGCGGGCACAACGGGTTTGGCAAGAACAGGCCGGGCGGCGGGGGGTGCCACCGGCTTGGCCACCGTGCCAGGCAGGAAGCTGTCGCCCAACGAGGCGTCCAGCTCAGAAACGAATTCTTTCAGGGCACTGGGTGCAGGTTCGGGCTCGAGTGTGGGTTCTGGAACCACCGGCTCTGGCTCGGGCTCGACCGAGGCTTCGGCGACCACGGGAATCTGTTCGACGGGGACTTCCTCGACCTCGACTTCAACGCTCGGGAGATCGTCGGCGGCAACTTCGTCAACAACTTCGTCAACAACGGGCTCGACCGCGACGGAAGCTTCCTCCTCCATGCTGGACTGGCTGGCGGCTTCTATTTCGGCGCGGAGTTCAGCAAGCTTGGCGTGATCGCTGGTCAGAGTCTGGAGCTTGGCCAGGGCTGCCATCGCCTGCGCGGGCATACCATGAGCCAGATAGAAACGAATCTCATCGATGGTCTCATCGGCTTTGCTGGACTCGATAACACCATGGTCGCTGGCAGCGCTGGCGACCTCCACTTCAGCCTCTTCCACCGCGGGAGTATCGCCCTCCACGGTGATGGCGTCATCCCATTCCGAGGAGAGATCAATCTCGGCCGAAGCTGCAGCAGGTTCGGCTGAGGGCGTGGAAGACTCGTCGACCACCGCAAACTCGGGTTCGGCGGGCTCGACGGCGATTTCATCGGCGGCGGCCCCAGGCCAGGGCGAAGCGGCTTGGGCCACCGGGGCTTCTTCTTCTGATGTTGCCTCTTCTTGGATTGCAGGCTCTTCCGCGGGAGTTTCGTCGATAGAAAACTCCGGGACGGCACTTTCCGGCTCCTCAACCGAGGAGGCGGCATCCAGAAAAATGTGAGCTTCGTCGGTGGTGGTACCCGGTGCCGCAGTCGAAGATCGCTCTTCATAGCGGTTGGCCAGTTCCCCGTAGCGTGTCGCTTCTTCCGGGTATTCGGCTTCGGAGTAGACGCGTTGCAAGGTGCGGCAGCACAGCGCGGCCTCGGCGAAGCGGCCCGCGCGGGTGTGCAAGGCGGCAAGACGCTGATTAACTCGAAGATCGTTGGCAGCCAGCGGCAAGGCCGCGACCAGAGGTCCGAGCGCCTTGGCGGGCATGTTGTAGGAAATGAAAAGCTCGGCGTCGGTGAGAGCGGAGCGGACCGCGAGCGAAATCTCGTCGGAATAGTGCTGATGAACCGAAGGCGCAGTTGCCTCGAGATCGTCAATGAGAACGACAGCCTCTTCCGGGGTAATCAGCTTGGTGCCGGAGGTGCCGCCGAGCTGGCTGACCACCTGCTGGTAATTCTGCATGTGCAGGGGATTCTGGGGCTCGATCGTAGCCAGCTTCTGGTAAAGATCGCGAGCGCGGGGCAGGTCCCCGGACTGGACGCTGGCATGGGCCAGCAGCTCGATGACTTCGCTGACGTGGGTATTCTCTCCAGCTTTGTGGAACAGGTCGAGCAGCTTGAGCAGGGAGTCGGGATTGTCGCGCACGTGCCCGATGATGGTGTGCAGGCTCTCGAGGACCTTGCTGGAGTTTTCCGCCAGCAGCCGTTCCGCGTGCTGGTCGAACACCTGAAGAGCGGTCTCGTACTGTCCGGCCTGCAGGAGGGCATCGGCGAAGCCGGCGATGGCCGACAGATCATTGTGCACACTCAACAGCTTGTTGGCGACGGTCCCGGCTTCGGAGAGTTGCCCAGCCTGCAGGTAAGCCTTGAGCAGATCGCGCAGACCGTCGGGATGGGAATCAATGTCGCCGACCTTTTGCAGGGTGGCTACGGCGCCGGCAGCGTCGCCGGACTCCATCATGTTCTTGCCCTGCATGAGCAAGGCATAGGTGTTGCCCGGATCGAGGGTCAGCATGCGCTGCAAAACTTCTTCGGCGCCGCTGAGCGAGCCCTTGGAGCGCAAGCTTTCGGCAGCGGCGGAGAAAATCTGCCAGGCTTCCGTTTTCTTGCCCAAGCGAATATAGACTTCCGCCAGGCGAACCCGCATGGGGCTGTTTTCCGGGTCCATCTCGAGAATCTTCTGGAAGATGCGGACCGCGTTCTCCAGTTCGCCGGCTTTCAGGAATTCTTCCGCGACCTGCAGGTACTGGGCGCGGGCGTCATTGAAAAGGCCCTGCTGGGTGTAGAGTTCCGCCAGCTTCAGCAAGCTCTCGAGCGAGGGCTGGAGCTTGCAGATCTTCTTGTACATCGCGATGGCCTTGACCGTGAAACCCTGGCTGGCATAGGCATCGCCCACCGTCTTGAAACATCCGGTGGCCTTATCGGTTTC
The DNA here is from genome assembly GCA_049792875.1 of Candidatus Sulfotelmatobacter sp. Classification (GTDB taxonomy): domain Bacteria; phylum Acidobacteriota; class Terriglobia; order Terriglobales; family Acidobacteriaceae; genus Sulfotelmatobacter. Next base: position 1,621 of record JBARBI010000203.1, on the reverse strand, counting down.
GCCGAGGCGGGAGTAGAGATCGCCGACGGTGTTGGTGACCGTCAGATCCTTGGCATCATTTTTGAGGACTTTTTCGTACTCAGCGATGGCGTTCTGCAGTTTGCCCTGCTGGACGTACTTCTCCGCATTGCTGAGAACCTTCTGCTTGTTGAACCCAAACAACGCCATAAGAGCACGAACTCCAGACCCTGGTGTTCAAAACAAAGTCTTGAAACAGAAACCTGCTGAACGGCCGGGGGAAACTGCTCCCGGGTAATGCTCCGAGGGTCATCTGACTTATCGGCAGATGGACCGACCGGACAAGGCCAATTGTACGTCTGGACGTCATGAACCGCATGGTTACCAAGGGTTACCAAAAGGGAGTGTACGAACGGGTTACCAAGGGAATCACCGAGAGTAGGACTGCCACCGGGCGAAGTGAACCTCCGCGGGCCGAGGATTGACAACTTCAGGAAGTGCTGAAGAGCCATCGCAAACAAAACCGGATCACTTCTGGGTGGAGCCGATGAACCAATGCTTGTGAGCGTTGGATTGGATTCTCAGAATCATCTCCCCAACTCCGCTTGCCAGTTGAGCACGACCGTGATCGGATTCGGCAACGCGTCGCCCGCCTGCGTATTGATTAGGAAGCGCTGGCCGTCGCGACTGGGGACATAGTGCGTCCGGCGCGAAGTGACACCCTCGGGCACTCGCGTCTGGAAGAGCACTTTGGGAACACCAAATGCCGGGCCCGTGCCGACCGAGACTGCCATCAGCTTCCGGTCTTCGGAAAGATAGTAGATTTCGCGCCCGTCGGCGCGCCAGCGGGGTTCATATCCGCCGTCAGTGGAGACCTGCCATTTCCGGTCCGAAAGCGGAAAGGTCTGGACATAGACTTGAAACCTGCCCGACTCGTTCGAAGTGTAGGCCACGAATCGCCCGTCGGGTGAGAAGTTGCCGTGTATCTGGTCAGAGGGCGGTCCCAGAAACTTGAACGGTTTCTGGTCACCAGCGAGGGGAATCAGCCAAAGGTCCTCCCCGGTTGACTGCTGAGGAACACTGCCGATGATATCGCGCCCATCCGGGGACCAGTCGGAACTGACGAGATTGGGCGAGTCGATGCCCGCCGCGTGCTGGGTCTCATTCGTGAGCACCACTTCCTCGTTACCGCCACCCCCAGCGCTTTTCGCATACAACTCGGTCTGCCCGTTTCGATTCGTCCGGAACACAATCCTGGTGCCATCGGGCGACCATACCGGCGCAGCATTAAGAGCAGATCCGACGGTAAAGCGAGACGGTCCACCCCGCGTCAGGTCGATCAGCCAGACATCGGGGTTCCACGCTTTGGGATCGACCAGCGACACGGCCAGCATCTGGCCGTTGGGGGAAAGCCGAAAGTCGCTATAGTCTCCCTCCACCCCAACCGAATCGAGCGAATTGCCGGCACGATCAAACCAGGTCAGGCGGCCCCGGTGCAAAATGGCGGCAGCGTAGGCCAGCATGCCAGTCGTGGAAGTTGAGGCACCTATATTGAAGCCAGTGGAACGGCCCACATGCTCGGCGACGGTAAACGGCTCGCCTTTGATTTCGAGACGCGCGGCGTCGAACGTCTGCCCTAGTAGCGTATCCCCATCTACATATA
>JBARBI010000202.1:0-3289 GCA_049792875.1 Candidatus Sulfotelmatobacter sp. | reverse complement strand
CCCCGAAGGGGCGACAGAACCCTTCGCCAGCTCATGACTTCTGTCGCCCCTTCGGGGCTCGTCAGAATTGAATCATGTGACGTTATCTCCGACTGGAGCGCACGCCCCAGGCTATAATTTCGCACCCCTTCGGGGTCCCGAAGTCATAGAGCGGCGGGGAGCCCGGCGAAGATGCTGTACAAACAGGGCAACTCAGGAAGACTCGTGGAATTCGGCTGAACGGTCACAAGACGCGGTATTGGAGCTGGCGTCGATGATGTCGGCGAAGGTGCTTGCGCCAACATCGGTGCCATTTCTATACCGATCGTGAATGACGCTCGATTCGGTACCATCCCCCACCTGGTTGATATAGGCTCAGACCTCCTGATCTGCGGGATTTTGAGATGAGACCGAGTTCGGGATTGCGGCTTCTCCTGCAAGTGAGTAGACGAGTTGCAAATTCGTGCCCGGATACGTGAACTCGGCCGCGTTGAGATGTTCCAGAAGATGCGCGATCGCTCTGTTGGAACGTGGGTTCGACATCGGATGAACCTGCACATGTAGAAGACGGTGCTCCAGATCAGGGAACAGGTCTGCTTCCGAGCGAAACAGGTCGCGCAACAAGCTGCGGCCGTCGTCGGTCCGGGCCAGCGCCTCGCGCACGATCGATGCCATCGCCGTCTCGGCGCGATAGGCGATCATCTTCACCGTATCCACCAGTTGCTTACGGCTGGGAGCCAGACGCTCAAACCTTTCCGTTTCAGGCAGTTCGTCCCACTTCAGGTGACTGGGCGTCTGCTTCAACTGATCGTTGACGTCCGTCAACTCGTTCTCGAACTGCTCGATGGCTTCCACCAATTCGGCTTTGCGTTTCGCCCATTTGGCTTGCGCCGCCTCGTCAGATTCCGGGTGCAAGGTGAGAGCCGCGAAGCGAGCCTGCTGATGGGTCAGCTTGGATTTGACCGAGCGTCTCCGGCGGTCCAGCTCGCGCCACTTGGGGTTGACCACAGGCCGCTTGGTCTCAGGAATCTCCTCCGTGCGATACTCGTTAAGTAAATCGATAGCAAAGTGTTCCATCATGTAGCGCAGGAAGTTTTCCTGGGACCATCGGCTGAACAGCCGGACAGAATCTTCCAGTGCCGACTCGCTGAAGACCGTGCTGATCAGGCTGACCTGGTGGCCGCTCTCGGTCAGCTTGCGGACCTCCCGCACCCAGAGCCCCTTCTTCCTTTCGCCGATCCAGGCGCCCCGCTCGGCGAGCATTAGCGACACCCGCTCACCGTTGGGCAGCGTCGTTTCACATTCCACGAACTCAGTGGTCGGCCAATCGTCCTTGGGAAATTTGTGGTAGGTGATGCAGGCAACGCGGTGAGTCTGCCACATCTCCTTGAAGAATTCCGGACTGTACCCTTCGCGGTCGAACACGATGACAAAGCGTGCGCGATAGCGGTCGGCTTCCAGCTCCTCCGCACTCGGTTGGCCGGGAACGTCTTGAAGCAGACGCGGCACGATGTCGCTTCTTAACACCTCCAGTAAGCCATGGTCGATCGGCCGTTCCACCGCGAAGAATGGCTGGCCCAGAACGTCATTGACCCAGTAATCGGTGGTCCCCCGCAGACACAATCGCTGTCGCGAGACATAGCGTTTGGGTAAAGCCGTTTGGTCTCCGTGATAGAGACGGACATGGCCATCGACATACAAGGCACCGGCGAGTTCCGGCGCGGCCTCCAGCCAGTCTCGGGACAAGAGACTGGCCCATCTTTCAGGGCCGTCGTCGATGCTCAGAGCGGCCAGCTTGCGCCGCAGACAACGGACCTCGGGAACGCGGTCCAGCCCCAGCAACTTGCCCAACTCGCCTGGGGGCTGGTACTGCAACTGCTCGACGACCTTGATGCGGCACAGCGCCATGTAGGCCAAGAGGATGATCACGTGCAGCGTGCTGTAGTAGCCGTGTAATTGCGTCAGGCAATCGTGGATGTGTCGAAACAGTCCGTTCTCCGCCAAGACCGGCACGGCGCATATCACGCCGCCAAAGGAGACATCGCGACAGGTCTCAAAACGCATCGGGGCACCGTCGAGAAGGCCAAGTGCCGCCAGGACGCGTTCTTCGGGCCGGGTGCAGGCTGTCCCCATTTCGGCCGCGGCATCAAGGGTGGCCCGCGTGGACTTGTCGGTGGCGGCCGAGGGCTGTGGAGTAGGAGCTTTTTCGGGTGTTGGCTCCCCGGGCTTGGAGGGACAGGGCCGGATCAGTCGTCCCTGCTGAATCGCCTTACGGAGCGTGTCGAGCTTGAGGTTGAGTTCCTGGGCGACATCCCTTGGGCTCCAACCAGCCCCCAGCAACTGTTGTGCTTGGGCCGTGACCTCCGGCGTGAGTACCGAGGCTCCGCGTGGTGTGCGAGGCGTGTAGAACGCTTCCACGCCTCCGGCACGGTAGGCGCTGACACTGCGAATGACGCAGTTCCTCGCGACGCCGAAGGCTCGCACGATGTCTATCTGGCGGCAAGCCCCATGGCAAATCAGTTGAGCGGTAAACATCCGGAACGCACGGCGATCATTCTCGACGTGCTGGAACACTGGCTGGACGCCGCAGAAGTAGATCCATTGGCCATTTTCGCGGACAACGCTGATCGAATCGCTGATCCGCGTGGCACCGTCGGCGATGAGCGGCAATAATGCTTGAGGAATGGTACCTTCCTCCTGGTATGTGCCAGGTGATTTGAACCATCACGGAAGGTACCATTTCTTTTTCCCGCCCTCGATCCAAACCTGTCGCAACGAGAATTATTCAAACAGCGTGCGCGTAAGCAGATGATGCCGGAACCCGTCAGACGGAATCTCCCCCCAGATCAGGAGTTCTGAGCTTATTGGCCAAGTCCGTGACGATTGTGCCAGTTTCCGCGATGTTTCACGCGGCGTGTTTCCGGTCGCACGCTCCAAACGCGTGATGAGTATAAAACCCACCTGGTGGCGTCATGGCTGTCATGTACGAAACCTGCGTATCATAATGCCTTTCCAGATAGCAGCTTGCGCGCACACATCGCCTCGACGGCGTTTTTCCTTGGATGTCATGGAGTGTCATGGAATGTCATGGAATGTCATCGATCTCGTTCGGTCGTTTCGGATTGAGACGGCATTTTTTCTGATTGACGTCGGGAGAGTAGATCGGTGCCTTGCGTACCCGGCTTGGACGCGCCGGACCGGCTCTGTTACGATGATATTTCCGCAAATCGTGCCGCCACCGCTCCTGGAGCCTCCTCATGCGTTCTGATATGATCAAGCGTGGTGACGCCCGCGCCGCCCACCGCAGTCT
>JBARBI010000201.1:0-3951 GCA_049792875.1 Candidatus Sulfotelmatobacter sp. | reverse complement strand
TGTAGCGCTCGTCCGCCAGCCACTTGCCCTCAGGCCCCCAGAAAATGTCCTCTTCGGGCTCCCAGACGTCCTCGCGCCCGCCGCCAAAACCGAACGTCTTAAAGCCCATCGAGTCGAGGGCGACGTTGCCGGCGAGAATCATGAGGTCGGCCCAGGAGATTTTCCGCCCATACTTCTGCTTGACCGGCCACAGCAGCCGGCGCGCCTTGTCGAGGTTCACGTTGTCCGGCCAGCTATTGAGCGGCGCGAAGCGCTGCTGACCGGCTCCGGCCCCGCCGCGGCCGTCGCCGATGCGGTACGTACCGGCGCTGTGCCACGCCATACGAATGAAAAGTGGCCCATAGTGGCCAAAGTCGGCTGGCCACCAATCCTGCGAGTCCGTCATCAAGGCATGCAGGTCCTTGATCACGGCTTTCAGGTCGAGGCTGTTGAATTCTTCGGCATAATTGAACTCCTTGTCCATCGGATCGGACAGGGGGGAGTGCTGGTGCAGGATCTTCAGGTTCAGCTGATTCGGCCACCAGTCCGAATTCGTCGGGGCCCCAGCTGCGGTGTGGGTGAACGGACACTTTGCTTCGGTTGACATGTCTTGTTCCTTCCTTCAAATAAAGTATGACGAACGACGAGCGCATCCTGGCTTTCCCCTTCGCGCAATCGCCGCTTTTATCAAGATTCTTGCTTTCGGAGATGTGGGATTAGATCCCACTGGTCACAGAATGTTTTGCTTAGGTTTTTGCACGGCAGCGGCGACAGAGGCCAAAGACCTCGATCAACGGCTGCGTCAGATCAAAGCCGTCCGGCAGTTGCCGGGATAGCCGCTTCAAATCGATGAAGTCTCCTTCGATGTCCTGCACCGATTTGCAGCGGGAGCAGACCAGGTGGTGATGAGGCTTGAGATTGCCGTCCACGCGCAACGTGGACGCATGCGGAGTGACCTCTCGCAGCAACCCACACTCGATGAAAAGCCGCAGATTGTTGTAGACCGTGGCCAGAGAAATGGATGGAATGCGACGCCGGACCGCGGCGTAAATGTCTTCTGGTGAATAGTGTCCGTGGGAAGCGATGACGGCCTCATAGACCACCTGACGCTGGTGCGTGACCGCCAAACCGTGCTTCGCGGCGAGCTCACGGAACTGTTCATGGGTGAGGCGCATCATTATCGAATAAGAATTATTATAAAACGATAGGGAGCAGTGTCAACCGAAATCTTTCCTCTGACCTCGAACTTGCCGACAACACACCCAGAATTCGTCGCACCCTCTCCAACCCGCTGCGCGGGCTATAATTGCGCCCACGCATGTCTCTAGCCTCTGGCACCAAACTTGGGCCGTATGAAATACAGACGGCGCTCGGCGCGGGCGGCATGGGCGAGGTGTACCGCGCCCGCGACACACGCCTCGAACGCACAGTCGCTGTGAAGATTCTGCCGTCTCATCTCTCTTCGAATCCAGAAGCGAAGCAGCGCTTCGAGCGGGAAGCCCGTACCATTTCTTCCCTGAATCATCCCAACATCTGTGTGTTGCACGACGTCGGGAGCCAGGACGGAGCCTCCTACCTGGTGATGGAGTTCGTAGACGGCGAGACTCTCGATTCCCGCCTGCAGAAGGGCCCGCTGCCGCTGAAGCAGGTTCTCGAGTGCGCGGTGCAGATCTGCGATGCGTTGGAGAAAGCGCACCGGGTAGGCATCGTGCACCGCGATCTCAAGCCGGGAAACATTATGCTCACCGCGTCGGGCGCCAAGCTTTTGGATTTCGGTCTGGCGAAGCCGGTGGCCATGCTGGGCACTCAGGCCCTGAGCGACCAAGGGAACCTGACGCCCTCCACGCCGACCATGAATGTTTCGATGCTGAGCGCGCCCCCGGCGGCGCTTACGCAGCAAGGAATGATCGTTGGCACCTTCCAATACATGGCGCCCGAGGTGCTGCAGGGGCAGGAAGCGGATGCGCGCAGCGACATCTTTAGTTTCGGCTGCGTACTCTACGAGATGATCACGGGCCGGCGGGCGTTCGAGGGCAAGTCGCAACTCAGCGTGATGAGCGCGATCCTCGAGAAAGATCCGGAACCGCTGGGGGCCTTGCAACCCACTGCGCCACCCGCGCTCGACTATGCCGTGCAGACCTGCCTGGAGAAAAATCCCGACAACCGTTTTCAGACGGCACACGACCTCAAGCTGCAGTTGGCCTGGATCGCCAAAGCTGGCTCGCAGACGGGAGCCCCGGCGGTGGTAACAGGCAGGCGCAAAGGAAACGCACTGTGGATTGGCGGGCTGGCGGTGCTGGCCATCGCAGCCATCGTGATCGCCGCAGGCTTGTGGTCGGCGCGACAGCCCGGGCGCGTGGTGCGCTCGAACATCCTGCCGCCCGAGGGAACCGTGTTCGAGACGATGTACCGCAACGGTGCTCCGGCGCTCTCGCCCGATGGAACGCGCATGGCATTCGTGGCCCGGCAGGATGGACGGAACTCTCTCTGGATGCGCTCTCTCGACCGGCTCGCAGCCACCCCGTTGCGCGGGACCGACGATGCGTTCTTTCCGTTCTGGTCTCCCGATGGCACATCCCTGGCTTTCTTCATGCAGGGGAAGCTGTGGCGTATGGACCTGAATGGTGGCTCTCCGGTCGCGATCTGCGACGCTCCCGAACCTCGCGGCGGATCCTGGGGACGGGGAAATGTGATCGTGTTTCCGCCCAGTTCGTGGGGACCGATCACGCAAGTCCCGGCTGAGGGCGGGACTTCAAAATTAGTCACGAAGGCTGTGTTTAGCAATGGAGGTGTGTCGGACCGCTGGCCCTTTTTCTTGCCTGACGGCAGGCACTTCCTGTTTGTCCACACCGCGATCGGCGACGCCGACGAGCGCAACGAAATCCACTTCGCTTCGCTGGATGGGGACCAGGAACAGGTCCTGCTGCGGGGACGCTTCTACACCGTGCAGTACGCCTCGGGATGGATGCTCGCGGACCGCGGTGGATCGTTGCTGGCGTGGAGGTTTGATCCATCGAGCGGGAAAATTTCAGGCGATGCAGTGCAAGTGGTCGACAAGATTGCTTCCGACGATATCACTGCTCAAGCGGTGTTCTCGGTTTCCGCACGAGGGGACCTTCTCTATCAGCAGGGGTCGGGTGCGACCGGGGACCGCCACGTCTGGCTGGATACAACCGGCAAGCAACTTTCCCAGGTCTCCGAACCGGGGGTCTATGGTGGTAGTCGTTTGTCCCCGGACGGTTCCCGGATCGCCACACCCGTGGTGGGGCAAGCCGGCGACAACAATCTCTGGATGTGGGACCTGGCGGGCGGAACCCGCGCCCGTCTATCCACCGGCGACGGCATCGCCGATGCGCCAGTTTGGTCGGCCGACGGCCGCACGCTGTACTTCGGCAGCTTCGAGATCACCAGTAATCGTGAGGAGATTCGGGAGCTTCCGGCGGACGGTTCTCAGCCCGAGCGAACCTTGATCAAGGCGGACACTGATGTTTTCCCAACCGATTCGACCAGTGACGGGAAGTGGCTTCTCTACGAAGAATCACAACCTGACGCCCAGCGAGGTGCCGTGCTCAAAGCCTTTCCTCTGGTGAAGGGCCTGGAGCCTTTTACCGTGGTGGATGCGGTTGCCCGCTTAAGCAATGCGCGAGTGAAACCCGATTCCAACGATTGGCTGGCCTATCAGGCGAACGTATCCGGACGGCCCGAGGTCTACCTCACGCGGTTTCCACATCCCGGCGTCAAGTATCAGGTTTCTCAGACTGGGGCGTCGCAGCCGGTGTGGAGCAAGGACGGAAAGAAGCTGTACTACCTGGATACTTCCCAGAGAATGATTGCCGTCGACATCCGGACGGCGAGCGACTCAGTGCAGATCGGGGCGCCCATGACTCTGTTTCAGACTGGCATGAGGAGTTCCATCTTCAGCGAGGGCTATGATGTGACGCGCGATGGAAGGTTCCTGGTGGTCAACTCCGT
>JBARBI010000200.1:0-6157 GCA_049792875.1 Candidatus Sulfotelmatobacter sp. | reverse complement strand
CGCCATGGGGGCGTAATCTTTGTCGATGAAAAGACCCTTTCCCCCTCCGACATTCGAGGCTTGGTGCGGGCGTTGCTCACTCTGATCGAGGAAACCGGAGATTGGGACTGGACCAATCGAGTCTGTTTCCTGCGCCGCGGTGACAAGGAGACGGTCTCAGGATGAGCTGTAGGGCATCTTTTTGCTCAGCAATGATGCGGTCGAATACTGTCATCGGCAGAGTCAAACGAGAGAACCCGGAGACCTGACACCCTTCCCCCGTTCTCGCTGGCACGAGAAGAGGATTCGTTTATTCCAATAGTCGAAGATCCACATGCGCTGGAACGGCCCGTCAGTGACTAGTGCGCTTACCTCCGTCCACAGCGTATCCAACATTTCATTAAGGCACATGGATGTTGGCGGATACTGCTTTCTGTTGTGCGCCATGTCGTTGTTGGGGTTTATGCGCAAGGCCTCGCGTTCTTCAGCGATCAGGCCGTCCCAGTCGCCCTCCCGCCCGAGTGCGGCACCGAGGTTATAATGAGCCAAGTCGTTAGTGTCCTTCCGGCAAGCCTGCGTGACTTGATTTGATGGAAGGTGATAGCGTCTGTTCTGCGCCCCACGGGGCGAGGAGGGCAGACGATGGCCAACGAGATTCCTGATATTTCCCCTGACATGCAGAGGCTTTATAAGCGCTTCGAGCGGTGGCGGAGCGCGCACACGGGGCGCTTGCCAATTCCAGAACGCTTGTGGACGGCGGCGGCCGAACTGGCTCGGGAGCACGGAGTTTTCCCCACTGCGAAAGCTCTGCGCTTGGAATATGGCAAGCTGAAGGATCGGGCGGAAGCGCTGGGGCAAGAGAAGAAAGTCGTGAGGAAGCTGCGGTCAGCGATTCCACGCCACGCAGTATCAACCGCAGCGCCGACCTTTATGGAGTTGATAACGCCAAGGTCCGGCAGCGCGGCGAGTGCGGTGGTGGAACTGGAAGGGCCGCGGAGCCGGATGAAGATCGAGTTGAAGGGCATTACCACCGCCGAGTTGGTGGCGCTGAGCCGGGCCTTGTGGGACGGCGAGGCATGATTCAGATCACGCCGCAGATGCGCATCCTGGTGGCGGTCGAACCCGTCGATGGCCGTAAAGGTATCGACTCGCTGGCGCAGTTATGCCAGCAACGATTGCAGACTGACCCTTTCTCGGGCTGCCTGTTCGTTTTCCGCAGCCGGCGCGGAACCGCGGTTCGCATTCTCGTCTACGACGGCCAGGGCTTCTGGCTTGCGCAGAAGCGTTTATCCAAAGGGCGTTTTCGCTGGTGGCCGGAGGGGCGGAACCCGCGCGAGGTGGCGCGCACACTGGCGGCGCATCAACTGCAGGTGCTGTTGGCGGCAGGCGACCCGACCGCCACTCAGGCGGCGCCGGCATGGAGACCGGTGGTGGTTCTAAGTTGAGAAAAAGTAACGCCGGGCCTTGCGTTCTACGTTCGAGTCTGCTACGCTGCCGGGCATGGAAGGAGAATTTCGCTATCGGGGCCGGGTGATCACGGCAGCGGAAGTGGAGTTCATCCGCCAACTCATCACTCAGCATCCGGGGACCAATCGGCGGCAACTTTCGTTGCGGCTGTGCGAAGCGTGGGGATGGCGACAGGCCAACGGCGCCTTACGCGACATGGTCTGCCGCGGGCTGCTGCTGGAACTCGCCCGGGCCGGGCATCTGGTGCTGCCCGCCGCGACTCATCGGCATCGCAACCCGTCGGCCCGCCGCGCCACGAACGGGCCGGCGATGGCGCCCATCCTCCTGGATACGACTCCTCTGGAAGTATCTCTGCGAGCGCTTCGGCCCTTGGAGTTTCAGCCCGTGCGCCGCACCCCGGAAGAGCCGCTCTTCAACTACCTCGTGGGCCAATACCATCCGCTGGGTTATATCCGGCCGGTGGGTGAGCATCTGAAGTACATCGTGTATGCCGCGGGACGACCGATCGCCTGCCTGGCATGGTCCTCGGCCCCTCGCCATCTGGGCGCTCGCGACCGGTTCATCGGCTGGTCGGCGGAAGTGCGGCGCCGTAATCTCCGCTTTGTCGCCTATAATCCGCGTTATCTCATCTTGCCTTGGGTCCGGGTCCCGCATCTCGCCTCCCACGTGCTCGGTCAGATGGCACGCCGCCTCGCCGGAGACTGGGAGCGGGTGTATGGGCATCCGATCTATTTTCTGGAGACGTTCGTCGATCCCGAACGTTACCGCGGCACCTGTTACCGGGCGGCGAACTGGGAGGTGATGGGGCGGACGACCGGCCGGGGGAAGAACTGCCCCAACAAGCAGCCCAACCGGTCGATCAAGGAAGTACTGGGGTATCCGCTGGTGAAAGACTTCCGGGCACGACTGGGGGAGGCGGCATGAAGCCCTCGCCGGTGAGGATCGACGTCAGCCGACAAGAACTCGAAGACGTCCTGGAGCGGGTGCGAGAGACGCTGGGGGAGCAGGACTATGCGAAGCTCAAGGCGGCGATTGAAACCCTGGCGTATCTGACCGATTCGCTGCAGGACCGGGAGATCAGCTTGCAGCGATTGCGGAAGATGCTGTTTGGCGCCAGCACGGAGAAGACCCGCGATGTGACCCCCGCCCCGTCGAATCCGAACCCGGCATCAGAGCCGGCGCCCGCGACGGAGTCCACAGGGGAGAAGCCGCGGCCGGGACATGGTCGCCATGCGGCCGAAGCGTTCCGAGGAGCGCAGAAAGTCGAAGTCACCCATCCCACGCTGAAGCCGGGAGATGCCTGTCCGGAATGCCAGAAGGGGAAAGTGTACCTGCAGAAAGAACCCAACGTTCTGGTGCGGGTCGTGGGACAAGCACCGCTGGCGGCCACCGTCTACCACTTGCAGAATCTGCGCTGCAACCTGTGCGGCGAAGTCTTCACGGCCGAGGCTCCACCCGGCGTGGGAACCGCGAAGTATGATGCCACGGCGTGCAGCATGCTGGCGCTGTTGAAATATGGCAGCGGATTGCCCTTTTACCGCATGGAGAGTCTGCAGGAAAGCCTGGAGATTCCCTTGCCGGCCTCGACCCAGTGGGAAGTGGTGGCCACGGGGGCGGCGGGCATGCAACCGGCGCTGGAGGAGTTGATCCGCCAGGCCGCGCAAGGGGAAGTGCTGCACAACGATGATACTCCGATGGTGGTGCTGGGTCTGGAGCGAGAGGGAGACCGGGAAGCACGCGACCCGCCGGAACGCAAAGGCGTCTTCACTTCCGGGGTTGTGGCCACCCAGGCGGGGCGGCGCGTGGCGTTGTTTTTCACCGGCCACCGGCATGCGGGAGAAAACCTGGCCTCCGTGCTGGCACAACGGGCGCAGGCGTTAGGCCCGCCCATTCAGATGTGCGATGCCCTGACCCGCAACCTGCCCAAACTGCCGGCCAAACTGGAAGTGATCGTGAGCCATTGCCTGGCCCATGCGAGGCGGCGCTTTGTCGAGGTGGTCGCCAACTTCCCCGCGGAATGCCGGCACGTGCTGGAGACCTTGGGCGAGGTTTACGCCTACGACGCGCAGGCTCGCGAACAAGCGATGTCTCCGGAAGCGCGGCTGCACTTTCATCAAGGACACAGCGGGCCGGTGATGGCAGGGTTGCAGGCCTGGCTCCGGGCGCAGTTCGCGGAGAAGAAGGTGGAACCGAACTCCGGGCTGGGCGAAGCCATCACCTACCTGTTAAAGCACTGGGAACCGCTAACGTTATTCTTGCGCAAAGCGGGCGCCCCTCTCGATAACAACCTTTGTGAGCGGGCCTTGAAGAAGGCCATTTTGCATCGCAAGAACAGTCTGTTTTATAAGACCGAGAATGGCGCCCACGTGGGCGATCTCTACATGAGCCTCATTCATACCTGTGAACTGAATGACGCCAATCCCTTCCATTACCTCACCGAACTGCAGAACCACGCCAGCGAACTGGCCAAGAATTCTGCCGCCTGGATGCCGTGGAACTACCGGGGGACCCTGCAGCAGGCCGGAACAAGTCCGCATCCCGCTTAAATCCCTTTGCAGTAGAATAGGTTCTGCCTGGCCGAAAACGATCCTCTGCGGCCAGGCGGAGGGGACATTCCGAAATGGCCGAAAAACGGGCCTCCCGAGAGCCGAAATCGCCAAGGGTTTTTGGCCACCCCCCTCGCGGGGCCAAAACCCCATTTCGGGTGGGCCTCTACGCCCGCGTTTCTACCCAGGATCAGCAGACCATCCCGATGCAGATCCGTGCCCTGCGGGAATACGCCACCCGGCGAGGTTGGCGGATCGCTCTACAGCTCAAAGAAATCGGCTCGGGCACTTCTCAGCGGGAGCGGCGAGAGCAACTGCTGGAAGCGGCACGTCGCCGCGAGATCGACGTGGTGTTAGTCTGGCGGCTGGATCGTTGGGGCCGGTCGGTCACGGACCTGCTCGCGACCCTCCAGGAATTAGAGCATCTTGGAGTTGGTTTCGTTTCGCTGACCGAGGCGCTGGATCTGACCACGCCCGCTGGTCGAGCCATGGCGGCCTTGCTCGCCGTGTTCGCGGAGTTCGAAAGGGAGATTCTGCGGGAACGAGTTCGCGCCGGCCTCGCCCACGCCCGCCAGAGCGGCCAACGTCTGGGGCGACCCGCTACGGCAGGTCTCCACGCTGATAAGATCCGAAAGCTCTACCGCGCGGGCACGAGTAAATCCGAAATCGCCCGCCGGTTGCAAATCGGCCGCACCTCGGTGCGGCGCATATTGAAGACGAAAAAGGCATCCTGATGGCGAGAAAGAACAGCCGTGTCTTGTATCAACTCAAGGTCACACTGCAAGAGATCCCTCCGCCCGTCTGGCGACTCATCCAGATGTGGGAGGATGCGACGCTGGCGCAACTGCACCGCACCCTGCAGATCGTCATGGGGTGGGAAGATTGTCACCTCCACGAGTTCGCTATTGGTCGTCGCATCTACAGTGTGCCCGACCCGGACGACGATCTGTACGAGCGGGAAGTAATTGACGAAAGCCGTGTGCGGCTGAAGGAAGTTCTGCCGCGGGTCGGAACCCGTTTCGAGTACTTGTACGACTTCGGCGATAGCTGGCGGCACGACCTGCGGTTGGAAGCCATCGTCCTGCCGGATCCGGAGGCTTCGTATCCTCGTTGTCTCGCCGGGGAGCGCCGTGCGCCACCCGAGGACGTGGGCGGATCGTCCGGGTATGAAGACTACCTGGAGGCGATGGCCGACCTTGGGCACGAAGAACATGAGAACGTGCTGCAATGGCGAGGCCCTTTTGACCCTGAGGCATTCTCACTCACTGCCGTGAACCAACAACTGCAAAAGAAGTTTCGCTCGGTTCGAAAGACGCCAACCGCCCACCGCTCGACCTCATAACTACCGCCCCGGCTCACTCATCAGACCCGCTGCTGCTCCCTCCCCCCGGCATCCTGCCGTCAGCGCCTCAAGCAACGCAGCCTTGCCGAAAGCTCACGGTGCACAGCATTAATACATCGCACTCCCAGCCATCGAGTTGTGCTGCCTTCCACTTCAACGCGGAGTCACCCTCGAACTTCCAGAGCAGCATTTCCCGGTTGGGAAGTACAACCCATCTCGAACAACGCCCTGCTGAGCCTTCGACTTGCAGGAGTGCGCATCTGTCGTATTCGGCGACCAATCGGTCGGCAAGTTGGTTCTTGTGATGTTCCCTGAGCTCCTTGCCTAAGTCAGACATCACTGACCTACGGCCGAGCGACCACTCGGGACCATAAAGAAGCTTCACTTCATTCTTCTGTTGCTGGCTCATGAACTCGACGAGCCACGGTATTGAACGAACCAGTGCCACGTAGTTATCGATCCGCGCCAAGAACTCGCCAACGCCGACTAATCGCCCATCCTTGTAGGTGAGGCTCACGTCCAACTGCACCTGTGCAGGCAAGTTCTGAGCCCTCAATTTTGCATTCCAGGTTAGGCAGTTGTCCTCATCGACCGTGTCAACCCAGGGGTGGCACGCAACATCCGAATCGGCGACGGTGAAACGAGCTCGAATCGGCGCCAAGTCCCGTCCCAGCGTCTCGTCGGTATCCCACATGTGTTGCATCCTGGCGTCGATCTCTTCAGTGATCGCCCGTCGGGCATATTCTGGAAGCAGTCGCCTTCGATTTGTGAATGTGCTCGGCAGCAAGTTAGCAATGCTTCGGCTGATGTGGCAGTTGAAAGT
>JBARBI010000199.1:0-9935 GCA_049792875.1 Candidatus Sulfotelmatobacter sp. | reverse complement strand
GCTGAAAGCAGAGCGAGCATGAAGTTCGACGTACAAGTTCTCAGTTCTCGGTATCAGTTAAGACCATTCTGCCTCTGCGTTCTTATTGGAGACTGAGAAACGAGAACGGAAACTCGAATTCAGTCATACGTTCCTTCCACGAACCATCCGCCGCCCAGCAAGTCGTGAACGAGGCGGTAGAAAGAGACGGCATCGCCGTTTCGGCAGGCAAGGTCCCACTCGTCGCGGGACCAGGCTTCGCGCTCCCACCAATCGCCGGAGGAGCGCCAGGGGCCGGCTTTCCAGAGCACGTCGCCTTGAACCTCTTTTTTCTTGCCGCATGCCAGATGCATTGGCTGACCGTTTTCAACCGTCACTTGGGCGCGCAGCGGAGGACGGAAGCGGCGCAAAGCCGTGACCACGGGTTGTTCTTCCGCCAAGTCTGGCGTTTTCTCGCGCAAACTTTTCCCTGGAGCCTCAACGGCGAAGCGTTGCATGCGAAATCCCTCGGGATGATGTGTGTCGAGCAATTCCAGCGCCCCAACATTGTTTTCGCCGACCATGCCTGCGATGCGGGCGAGGGTGAGTTCCAGTTTTTCCGGTTCCGGCGATGGAGGCAGGAACAAGCCACCCTGGGCGGAACGCGGGCGCACCGGTTCGGCGGACAGATGGATCTTCACAATGGGCGCGCCCGGTGGGTGCGCATTCAAATCCAGTTGCAGCAACTTGAGAAAAACCTTGGCGTCGAGCATGGGAAGGGGCAGACGCAGGGTTCGGACAAATTGCTGATTGTTGTTGGCTGATGGCTGATGGAATGACGAGAAATTTTCGAGTTCCAGCGTGAGGCGCAGCACCTGCGTGGAGAGGGCACGTGAACCTAGCCGAAGGCAAAGTTGTTCGAGCAGGCGATTCAGCAGGAAGGCCAGCGGTTCGAGCAGGACGATGGGATGCTCCAGTTCAATACCCTCTTCAAATATCAGTGGCTCTTCTACCGGAACCAGCGTGCGGGAAGCGGCGCCACGTGCCATCTGCTGCAGGCGCAGACCTTCTTGTCCGAGACGTTCGCTGAGGGCCACTTCCGGCAGCGCGGTGAGGGCGCACAGATTGCGTATGCCCCAACGGTTGAGGGTTTCAAGCAGGCGGTCTGCGGCACTCCTCTGATCTCCTTCCAGACGGTCGCCAAACAAAACTGCAGTCGGCAACGAACTTAATCGTTCTGCTTCCTTCCCCGAAGGGATTACGGTGACGCCGCGAAACCCGCGAGCGGCGAGCACGGCCGCATCGGGATTGGCAGCTACGGCAACGTTGGCTTCGAGTCCGAGCGTGGCCGTGCGGTTCGAGATCGCGCGGGAAATTTCTGGCAACGATCCGAGAAGTGATTCCATGCCCGCAAGATCGAGCAGAGCCGTGTCGCAGGCCGCTTCTTCCACGCAGGGCGAGAAAGACTGGGCACAGTCGACGAGAGCGGCATGCGCCGCAGACTCCTGCAGCGACGAACGCGGGCGCAGGGCGAGTTCCGCACACAGTTCGGCTTGGGCCTTGGTCATGCCGGGTGCGATGCTCAGGTGTTCGGCCTTTTCATTCACCGCCATGATTTGTTCCAGCGGAGGTTTGCCTTCGAAAATGGCGACGGCGCGCGCCTGGAGTTCCGGTTCGGCTCGTAGTGCAGCCGCCACGGAGAAATTCGGCACGTAGATGCAAGCAAACGGCATGGAATTTGTTGTTCATCCCGCCCAGGCAGTTTTGGTTATGAACGCGACGGAACGTGCGGGTTTGCGGTCCAGACGAGAGCGAATTAGTTCGGCGGTGATATCGAGTCCGGTGAGCAAGTGCGAATGAGTGGGACCGGCAATTTGGTAGTCCATGGCAGGCCGCTCGCCCCGGCCAATTTTCTTTCGCCGCTCCGCGGCTGACTCATCCGCGGGCATCGGTGGATTGTTTGATCCCAGCTGCAGCAGCAGGGAGGAGCAACTTCCGGCGATGGGGTGGTGCTCGATGGCCAGCAGGATCGTGGGAGTGTACTCAATCGCGCGGCGGAAGCGGAACCACGTGGTCAAGGGAATGTGGCGCGCGGCCTGAGGCGGCAGATCGCCAAGATCGAGGACGATCAATCCAAAGCCACCACTTTCGAGCAGCAGATCGGTGGCCCGCAGGACTTGCTCGAGGCGATGCTCGGATTGTCGCGAACTGGTGGACTCGAACTCGAGTGCGGCCTGCGAGGAAAGCCCCACTTCTCGCACAAAAGACGTGCGAGAAATGGGGCACCCTTCGTTCTGATTTTTGTGTTTCTCTGTGCCTCTGTGGCTCCGTGGTGGGTTTTCTCCGCATCGCACCCACAGCAGACAGTCCAGTTCCACACCGGCGGCGGCGGCAGACTGAGGGTCGAGCGCGTCACTGGCATCGACTACAACGCAACATTCTCCCCGACGAGTCGCGGCGGCCAGGGCGGCTAGTAGCAAGGTAGTGCGTCCAGAAGAGGCCGGGCCGCAGATTTCAGTCAGGCAGCCGCGCGGCAGGCCGCCGGTCATGGCGTCGATGGCGGGGATGCCGCTCGAAACCATTTCCGGCGCTGGACGAATCTCGAGCCGGGAAGCAGGGGTTACGCGCGCCGGGGGGATTTTGGATTGCTGAGTTTGGAGTGCTGCTCGACAAAGGCGAACGACGGAAGATTCCGGTACCCCAGCATGCTCTTCGCGATGGGCGCTGGGAAGCGGGCACACATCAGTAGCTGTGTCGTCGGCAAAGACAAAAGGGCGGCCTAGGGCCGCCGAAGTGGAAACCACTGCGGAAGACATAAGATTCCTCGGAAGATTTCAGGGAACGCCGGGGCTGGAGCCGCGGAGGCTATTTTCGCTTTTTATTCGCCTTTGGGAATTCTGCTCCGGAGGGCATGGTTTGTCAAGTCCGAAAGCGAAAAGCTTTTAGCCGTAGAGATCGGCAACGAAGACCGCAAAGGATGCGTAAAAGCGCTGTGCGTCCCCCTTTGACTAAGATCGCTTACCTTGGCGGCGGCCACGCGTCTAAGCCACACATTACAGCGAAGACGCACGTGCGCAATCCCGGTTCTTCCATTCCTGTTATGACCGATCGGCTGCTCGATCTCTGCAGCAAAAAGGAGATTTCCATGTCAAAAGCTCGTCCGCTTTTTCTGTCTCTAGGTGTTTTGTTGGTAGCCAGTCTTAGTCATGCTCAAACCGCCACGGGCGAAACGTTAATGCTTGACCTGCCGCGGCAGAGCCAGCATGCCCTGGTGATGCAACGCATCGGCATTACCGATATCACCGTAAACTATCACCGCCCGCTGGCCAATGGCCGCCAAATCTGGGGCAAGGTCGTGCCTTACGGCCAGGTGTGGCGCGCAGGAGCAAACGAGAATACGACTATTACGTTCAGTGATCCTGTCACGATCGAAGGGCAGCCGCTCGATAAGGGAACCTATGGCCTGCATATGATCCCGGGTGAGAATCAGTGGACGGTGATCTTCTCGAAGAACTCGACGGATTGGGGAAGCTTCACTTATAAGCAGGAAGAGGATGCCCTCCGCGTTAACGTGAAGCCGCAGACGGCCGAAGCGTACAACGCACTGGCCTATGATTTCGACGACGTAAAGCCAGATTCCACAGTGGTCACCATGCGTTGGGATAAAGTTGCGGTGCCGTTCAAAGTAGAGGTCAAGGTAAACGATATTGTTACGGCCAGCATTCACCGGCAATTACACGGGCTCAACCAGTATTACTGGGAAGGCTGGGACGATGCGGCCGGCTATTTCCTGGTCAACAAGTTCAATCTGGACGAAGCGCTGAAGGATGAAGACCTGTCCATCCAGGCGGAAGAACGCTACGACAACCTGATGAACAAATCACATATTCTGGAGGCAATGGGACGCAAGCAGGATGCCGAGGTCTTCCGCATTAAGGCTCTCGACATGGCGAATGCCTTGCAACTCTATGGGTATGCCCGCCAGTTGCAGGGAGACAAGAAGCAGGACGAGGCTCTCGCACTCTATCGTTCGAACGCCAAGAAGTTCCCGGACTACTGGACTTCGCACTTGGGACTTGCTCGGGTGTATAGCGCCCAGGGAGACTTTGACAACGCCGTGAAGGAAGTGAAGCTCTCTTTGACCGGGGCGCCGGATGCCAACAAAAACGCATTGGAAAATTATATGAAGCGGCTGCAGGCCAAGGAGGATATCAACCGGTAGGGACTTTCCTTCTGGGGCGCCGGACTTCGCCTCCGCTCGGACGGCCGAAGGCGGTCGTCCCCAAGAGCTAAGGATCATGAGCAAGGATACGGGCCAGCTTTTGGCTGGCCCTTTTCTTACCGCCGCACTTACCAGACGCGACAGGCGTTGACCCTGACCATCTTTTGTCCGGGTTTGCAGCCGAAGGCCTGCTGGAATTCCGCCATGTTCGAAAGCACGTTGTCGATGCGGAATACCGGCATGGAATGAGGGTTGGTAGTGACGATCACGCTCGCGATCTCGGGGCGCACATGCGCACACCACGAGAATGCGTTCGACAGGAAGAAGCGCTGGCGGTACGTCCATCCGTCGTCGCCTTTATCGTCGAGTGATTTGCCTTGCTGCTTCAACGCGGCTTCCAGTGCGTTCAAGGCCAGGTGGATGCCACCGTTGTCGGCGGTATCTTCTCCCTGGGTGAGTAGACCGTTCTGTTTGACTCCAGGACCTGCGTCGGGAACGTCCTCGGTGTACTCGTCGGAGATGCATTTGCCGCGTTCGTCATATTGTTTGGCATCTTCCGGTGTCCACCAGTCCCGCAGGTTGCCGTGAGCGTCGAACTTTCGTCCTTGATCGTCGAAGCCGTGGATGATTTCGTGTCCGATGACCATACCGATGGCGCCATAGTTCACAGCATCATCCTTGGTGGGATCGAAGAATGGAGGTTGCAGGATGCCCGCAGGGAAGTTAATGGTGTTTAACTGCGGATCGTAGTAAGCGTTGATGGTGGGCGGCGTCATTAACCACTCGGAGCGATCGACAGGCTTGCCAACTTTCTCGACCCAGCGCTCGAACTCAAACGACGTAGCCTGGCCAACGTTCGTCAGATAGCTGTCACGTCCGATCTTCACGCTCGAATAATCGCGCCAGTGCGAGGGATAGCCGATCTTGTCCTCGATCCCTTTCAGCTTGATCAGAGCCTGTTGCTTGGTGGCCGGTGACATCCAGGTGAGGCTCTGAATGTCCGCGTTCAGTGCCGTCTCGATGGCATGCACCATCTGGATGGTGCGCGCTTTGCTGTCTGGCGGGAAGGCGCGGTCCGCGTAGGCCTGGCCGAGCGCTTCGCCCAGATCGCGGTCGGCGGCTCGCACACAGCGGCGCCAGCGCGGTTGCAGTTGTTCGGCGCCGGCCAGCGTGCGCGCGAAAAAGTCGAAGTTCTCATCGACCATAGCCTTGTTCAGGAACGGTGCTGCATTGTGAATCACCTGCCAGCGCATGTAGGCTTGCCACTGATCGAGCGGGCGCGTCGCGATCAGCTTTTCTTCTGCACGAAAGAACTCGGGAGATGTAACTATGTAGTGATCGCTGGCGGGAGCCTTAACGGCTTGCAGATAGGCCGGCCAGTCGATGGAGGGCGCCAGTTCGCGCACCTGCGCCAAAGACATCTTGTTGTTGACGTTTTTGGGGTCGCGGCGTTTGATGTTGTCCATCTGGGCCTGGGCCAATGCCGTTTCGAGTTCGATGACCGTGGCGGCGTCGGCGGCTGCCTGGGTTTCTGATTCTCCCGCGAGCACGAACATCTTCTGGATGTGGGTGCGATATTTGCCGAGGACTTCCTTCGACTTGTCGTCGGTCTTCAGATAGTAATCACGATTGGGAAGACTCAACCCACCCTGATCGATCTGGGCAACGACTTTGGACGCATCGTCGTAATCCTGCTGGCCGGTAAAGCCGAAGAAAGGCGCATCCGTCTGATTGTCAGATTGCTGCCAGGCTCCCGGGTACAGATGATGCAGATGGGCGATCTCCAGCGTGATTTCCTCCTTGGATTTCAGGGCCGCGATGCGTTCCAGTTCAGGTTGGAGCGGTTTCAAGCCGGCGGCTTCGATGCCGCTTTCGTCCATACAGGCGGCCCAATAGTCGCCTATCTTCTGCTGGACGGCACTACGATTTGGGTCGTTCTTGCCGGCAGCTTCCAGTGTTTCGCGCAAAATGTTCTCGTTCCACAACTGCAAACCACTGCCGGTATCCCAGAAGACCTGGTCGGGAGGAATCGGATTGGCGGTCAGCCACTTGTTGCACGCGTACTTGTAGAAGTCGTTGCACGGATCGAGGGTCTTATCGACCAGGGTTGGTTCGAAATGCTCGAGTTTAGGCGCTTTTGCTTGGTCGGCGGCAGCAGATAGCACCGCGCCGGGGCGGGCAGTCTGGACGGGCATATTCTGGGTAGAGATGCTTTGAGCAAATGCGGCAGTGACGGTCAGACTCAGAACCAGCGCCGCAGAAATTCGGGACATGGACATATAGCCTCTTTTTAGAGATGCATAGATGTTGGATTGAACAGAATGGGCCGGTAGAAGTTACGCATATTGGAGAAAGCAAGTTCCATAGGAAAGGGGCGAAGTGACACACTCCGTCCCGCTTCCCAAATACTACAGACGAGGGCCATTCGGAGAGGATAGCGCGGAATCGTCGGAATCTGTGACATGATGGAGACATGAAGAAACAAGCGTCCGACCAATATTCGCATGACCGCCGATATCAGGAACGGAAACGGGCTGAAGCTGCCAAGCAACCCGCCAAGAAGAAAACCTCGCGCGAAGACGTCAGTCAAGCCGCTGTCCGTAGCGTCGAACAAGAAACGAAGAAATAACGCCATCCGCAGAAGCGATTGTAGATTATAGCTTGACGATAGTTCCCTGCGCGTGAAATCTGCAATCTGAAATCGAAAATCTGACGTCCTCGTCCTAGCCCGTGTTGTGCAGGCCGGCGGCGATTCCATTGATGGTAGCTCCCAGCGGATACTCTAGTTCCGAGCTTTGCTGCCCGTGCTGTTTGCGCCGCAACAGTTCCACCTGAATCAGGCTCATGGGATCCACGTACGGGTTGCGCAATCGAATCGACCGGGCCAACACACGGTTCCGTCCCAGCAACTCGCGCTGTCCGGTCACACGGAGAATCATGCGACGGGAGCGAAGGAATTCCTCTTCCAGCATGGAGAAGACGCGCTTGCTGAGTGCGACGTTTTTGACCAGTCCGGAATAGTCACGCGCGATGCCGAGATCCGCTTTCGCCATGCCCAGTTCCACGTTGCGCAGGAGTTCTGAGAACATCGGGAAGGCGCGCGCCATTTGGCGCAGAACTTGCTCGTGCCCGGGGCCGCTTTTCGCGAATTGCTCGAGGGCATGTCCTACGCCAAACCAGGCGGGGACGGCATGGCGGCTCTGCATCCAGCCGAAGACCCAGGGGATGGCGCGCAAGTCTTCCAATCGGCGGCCCTTGGTGCGGCGGGACGGGCGTGATCCAATGCGCGCTGCGTCCAACTCGTTGACGGGAGTCGCTTCCTCGAAGTATTCCAATACATCGGCATTGTCTGCGATTTCGCGGCGGTAGATGCGATACGCTTCTTGCGACATTTCCTCGACGGCTTCCTCCCATGCAGCGGTGGGCTGGGACTCTTCTCCGTGCCGAGTCAGCGTTTCCAGACTCGCGGCGATCATCAGTTCCAGGTTCCATTCCGCCAGGACGGGGTCGGCGTATTTCCAGTTGAGCACCTCCCCTTGCTCGGTGATGCGAATCTGACCGGAAAAACATCCTGGCGGCTGCGCCAGGATGGCGGCGTGAGTCGGACCGCCGCCGCGGCCGACCGTGCCGCCGCGGCCGTGGAAGAGGCGAAGCTTAATGCCCTGCTCTTGCGCGGCTTGATGCAGGTCGCGATGCGCCTTGTAGAGTTCCCAAGTGCTGGTGAGCATACCTCCATCTTTGTTGGAGTCAGAGTAGCCGAGCATGACCTCCTGCCAGCGTCCCCAGGAATCGAGCAGGGGTTGATACTCCGGGTCGCTCCACAAGCGGCGCATGACGGCACCGGCGGAGCGGAGCGAGTCGATGGATTCGAACAAAGGCACCGGCATCAGACCGGGATCGTCGGCGGATCCGGCAACCTCAACCTTGGCGGCCTTCGCCAGGCGGACCACGGCCAGCACGTCATTCTCTGATTCGGCGCCGCTGATGATGTAGTGGCGAATCGAATGGGCTGGATAGGTCCGTTTCAGTTCTGCGATCGCGCGGAGGGTGTCGAGTAGTTCACCGCTCTCGGACGACCGGGCATCGCCCCCGAGCGTCGGCCCAAGTTCCTTGATCGCCTGGGCGTGCACGCGGGCGTGCTGGCGGATGTCGAGCGTGTGCAGGTGGAAGCCGAACGTGCGCACCTTCCGCAGTAGAGAACTGACATAGGTTCGCGCCAGCCGCTCGCCGCGATTGGCCTGGAGGCTCGTTTGCACCAGCACCAGATCGTCCTCAAATTCCCGGGCATCACGGTAGGCCCCGCCTGCGCCCACGGCCTCGCGGCTTTGCTGAAGCTTGTGAAACATGTAGGAAAGAAAGCGGCGATAACTTTCGGTGGTGTTGTGTGGCCCCCACGCCAGGTGCACACCCGCAATTGTGCGTTCGTAATGCTGCAAGCGCGAAAGCAGTTCGTTCGAAACGCCCGTTTGCCGGCGCGAGGAACTAAGGCGGTCGCTCAGGGACTCAACGTCGTTGAGATATTCGCGCAGGATCAAAGCGCGGGCCATCTCCAACGCGCCGCGAATGCAGTCGGGTTTGACCAGCGGGTTGCCGTCGCGATCACCGCCAATCCAAGAACCGAACTGCACGAGGTTGGGTAAGGTGTTTTCGTCGAGGTCGAGACCGTAAACGTCGCGAAACGATTCCACGATCTCGGCATAAATCCGCGGAAGAGCATCGAACAGTGAAAGGCGGAAATATCGCAGGCCCATGCGGATTTCGTCAGCCACCGTCGGCTTCGCCAGGCGCACCTCGTCGGTCTGCCAGAGCGAGGTGACTTCGGCCCGGATATTGTTTTCGCAGTCTTCCGCCTCTTCCGCCGTGAGCGGAACGTGGTCGAGTTGTTCCAGTTGTTGCGCAATGCGTCGGCGCTTCAGCAGAATGGTCTGCCGGGCGACCTCGGTGGGATGCGCCGTGAATACAGGTGTGATCGCAATCTGACCGAGTGCTGCCAAGGCATTCTCCCCCGAAGTTCCAGCCTCTTTCATCCGTAGGAGCGTTCCGCGAAACGAACCGGGGAGCGGAGGATGCTCGCGGTCCAATTTGCCGGCGCGCCGCCGGCGCTTGCGGTGGTTGGTCTCGGCCAGGTTGGTGAGTTCGAAATATGCCGAGAACGCTTTGGTGACCTGGTAGGCGCGGGGCAAATCCATCTGGGAGACAATCTCCTGCGCCTTGAGCATGAGTTCCGTGGAAGAGGCCTGTTCCGGGCTGCGGCGTACAGTCTCGCGATGCTCGATAAGCAATCGCCGCAACTCTTCCACCGACTCGAACAGATCTTGACCAGATTGCTCCACCAGCACTTGTCCCAGGATCGTGCCCAGCGAGCGAACGTCACGCCGCAGCGGATTATCTTTCCCGGGTTCGTCCGAACTCGCGGCCAGTTCGGCCAGGCGTGCGTGCTGGTCATCAGCTTTCCACAGCAGTTTGGGCTGGTTCGAGGCCATTAGAGAAGGATGCTAGACAGAATAAACGACGCGGCCGGTGTGTGGGATGAAAAGAGGAACCGGAAAGGGAGAAGAATCGCGGCCGGTCTCCCCCACCGTAGCTGGCCCTCAAATGTCCTCAGCCCGCGGATTTCAGCGATATTCACGGATAAACCCAGATTCATTGCCTTGATCCGCGTGAAATCGGTGTTGATCCGTGGCCGATCTCTCCAGTGGTTGAAGTTTATTTTTGCACTTCGAAGCGGTAGCCGATCCCGCGCAGGGTCTTGAGG
>JBARBI010000198.1:0-22071 GCA_049792875.1 Candidatus Sulfotelmatobacter sp. | reverse complement strand
TCAGAACTGGGTGAGCGGTTGCAAAACATCTCTATTACGGTGCGCCGGGCTAAAACCGGCATGAAGCAGGGGAGGAAGAAGCCTCACGAGAAAGGACTAGCGATCCACTCGGCCCCGAGTTTTGCGTGCGCCGGATCGAGTTCGGCAGGTTTGCCGAAGAGAACCGAAAACGTAGAGGAGAAGGGAAACCCGAGACGTTCGATTTTCTGGGCTTCCAACATATTAGTGGGAAGAACAGGCTCGGGCGATTCACCGTGCGGCGCACGACGATCCGCAAGCGCATGCGAGCTAAGCTGCGAAGCCTCAAGCAGGAGCTCCGCCGGCGCATGCATGATCCGGTGCCGGAAACGGGAGGATTACTCAAATCGGTCGTGCGGGGTTACTTCAACTACTACGCGGTACCTGGGAACCTAGATAGCTTAGCCACCTTTCGGAAACGAGTGCGGGCGCTGTGGTGGCACAGTCTTCGTCGACGGAGCCAGCAGCGTCACTTCTCGTGGACCGGATGATGGCGCTGGGCGAACGATGGTTACCTCAACCGTGTGTGCTCCATCCCTATCCTGCAGTGCGCAGGGCTGGGACGCCGCTAAAACTGGCCGCACCCAACTCGACACCAGTTCGATATGCCCCAAAAGCCGGTTGTTTCCTGCTACTTCTTCGGCTGCGCCGTCGGCGGCAGCAATCCGTTCAGGCGCAAATAAATCGCCGCCGAACTGTAGTGGTCGGCCCAATCATTGGTGAGCGCGATCAGTGCAAACGCTCGCGGTCCTGGGCGCCCGCCGAATAACTCGATTTCATCACCGAGTTTGGGGTCATCCACTTTGCCGAGCGCGGTGCTGCAATATTCGAAGCTCGCCTTCAGTGCGGTCACCAGCTTGTCTTTGCCGTCGGATTCCTTCAGCGGCACTGGTGCCTTGACTTCAGGCAAGTCACCGATTTTCGAACAGAGGTAGTTGTTCGACTCGACGATATGCAGCACGAGATGACCAAACGTCATCTGCTGCTGGGTAGGTTTGTAGCCAAACTTGTCGGCCGGCATTTCTTCGACCGCAGCCACCAGGTTCTTCTGCTGGCGCGGCAGAATTTCTTTCGCCACCGACGTGACCGGATTCTTATCTTGTGCAAGAACTGCGGTTGCTGAAAGAAGCAGAAGAATGCAGAGCGTGCGTTGCATGATGTCCTCCCGCATTCGTATTGGAAGATGAGGAATTTGTTCCGTCCCCATTCTACTCGTCGCGGAAAGACACGGCGAACCTAGCCCTCGGCCGTCCAGGAGCTTGTGACGAATTGCAATTTGCCTTGGAGCTACTTCTTCGGTTGCGCCGACGGCGGCAGAATGCCGTTCAGACGCAAATACATCGCCGCCGCACTATAGTGGTCGGCCCATCCGCTGGACAGGATCAATGCGGCCATGGCTCGCGGAGCCTGCCGGCCGCCAAACAGCTCAATGCTGTCGCCCAGCTTCGAATCGTCCATTTTGCCCAAGGCGTCGGTGCAGAAGCTGTACGAAGCTTTGACCGCCGCCACAAGCGCATCCTTCGAATCACTCTCCTTCGGTTCGTCGACTTTGGGTGCGGCAACGTCGGCCGCTTTGGCGCAAAAAGAGTTGTTGAACTCGACGACGTGCACCGCCAGGTGCGCAAACGGCATTTGATCGGGCGTGGGCTTGTAGGAGAATTTGTCCGCAGGCATGGCCTCAATGGCCCCCACTGTGTTGTTTTGTGACCGTTGCAGCAGCAAGCGCAGCGACGTTGCGACCGGATCCTTAGTCGGCCCCTGAGCTGCAGGCGAAGCCGGGGCTTTGGCAGCTGGAGTGGAAGACTGCGCAAACGCAAGCGCAGCGTAGACGACAAGACAGCCAACAGCAAAAGTACGTTTCACGGAAAGCCTCCTGGGGCTCCCAGCATATACCGGGAATGAGTGTGAGGTCATCTTCACTCACAAGAGCCTCAACCACAGAGGACGCTGAGGACACAGAGAAGTTCCAGATCCCTCCGTGTCCTCCGTGTCCTCTGTGGTTGAAAAGGGTTTCATGGCACAATGACGGATGCCCTCGTCCCTCCCAGCTTTTCTCTACGGCACCGCCTGGAAGGAAGATCGCACTGCAGCTCTTACCGAACGCGCCCTGTGCATGGGCTTTCGAGCCATCGACACCGCCAACCAGCGCAAACACTACTTCGAAGCCGGAGTCGGCGAAGGCCTGGCCGCGGCCTATGGCGCGGGCATCGTGACCCGCGCCGAGCTCTTTCTGCAAACCAAATTCACTTACGAGCGCGGCCAGGATGACCGCCTGCCCTACGATCCCGAGGCCAGCCTCGCCGTTCAGGTCGCGCAGTCGCTGGCCAGTTCGCTCGAGCATCTCGGCACTGACCACGTCGACAGCTACCTATTGCACGGGCCGTTTTCCCACGACGAGTGGGCCGATGCAGACTCGGAAGTCTGGGAGGCGATGCGAAAGGAGCGCGACGCCGGCCGCACTCACTATCTCGGAGTGAGTAATGTCTCGTTGCACCATCTGGAGCACATGGCGGCTGCGCACTCGGAACTCCCGGCCTTTGTCCAGAACCGCTGTTTCGCCCGCCTGGGCTGGGATCGCGAGGTGCGGTTATTCTGTAGTCAGCGCCGGATGATCTATCAGGGATTCTCTCTGCTCACCGCGAACCGCGAGGTACTGAAGGACGCGCAGCTGATCGCACTCGCGGAGCAACTGCACGCAACTCCGGCACAGGTCGTATTCAGCTTTGCGCGTGCAGTCGGAATCTTGACCCTAACCGGCACTTCGAGCGCCGACCACATGAGGGAAGATCTGTCCAGCCTAGACCTGACGCTTCCGCCAGATGCGTTGCACGCGATCGAGTGCCCTGCAGGTTGACCGCGAGAACTTACGAGAACGCCCCCGCCAGTGCCGCACCGGCCAGCGAGAAAAATGCCCACCATCCAAACACAATGGCGAACGACGTGCCACGTTTCACTTTGCTGACACAAGTAAAACCGATTGCCGTCAGGGCCAGTGTCCAGATCATGAAAATATCCAGTGCGGATGCCAGGCTGTATAGGAACACGTTGTCCGAGGGAGTCATGAAATAGCCGGGATTTGTGGCGACAGGGTTCTGAAATGAAAACGAGTCTGGACTCATGCCCGCCACCACCGACAGCAGAGCCAATAACGACTTCACCATCAGCGGCAGGGCTGCGTAAATGACAATCGCGAACGAAACCTTGAACGTGATGTCTGCCCCGGCAGCGAACTTGAAGGTTCCAAACAAAGCGCTCGCGATGATGAGCCAGATGATCAGCGTGATCACCGGAAAGGCGTAGGAAATGATACCCGTAAACTTGGCTCCGCCCTCCATCTGTCGCTCGCGCTGATCGGCGGGGAGGTTTTCCAGACGCTGTTGCGCCTTTGGCTGCGCCTGCATCTGGTTTTCCATGATCTTGCGGAACCCGATCTTCTGTCCCGCGGTGTAAACGAACACCGTCGAAACCACCACCATCAGAAGAAACGGCGCCCACCAGCTTGCGTTCCGCCGCAGGTCGGTGAACGTTTTCGACGGCGCGATGAAAGTGTCAACGATGCGCGCACCCTCGGAAAGGGGCGCGGGTTCGGGTGTTGACGGCGATGCGGGTAGGACGGGAGCAGCGGCCATGGATGCCTCCTTACAAAGATTCGACGGAATTCTAGTCCGAGGCGGCCCCTGGCACAAGCCGTGGGGTCGCACCGAAGGCGAACTTACCGACCCTGTAACGAAAACGCCGTTCGCCTCACTATCCGATTAGCGAGAAAGCCGGCCGCCGGGTCACCCGCGCTGCCGGAAGAGAAGCAAAGCCGGTGCGGTCCGGCGCTGAAGCGAATCCCCCCTGCAGGCGCGCTCCGCAGCCGAAGTGGCGGTTCTTTTCCAGCGAGGCGGTGGGCCCATTCAGTTCCAATTCATTTCAAGGAGAAGCGTTATGAAGCTGTTTCGGATCGCTCTGTGGACGGCTCTGCTCGCGGCGTCTGCCTCGATGGGCCAGACCAGTCCCGGCGACATGGTTGTCGACGTGCCGTTCGCTTTTATGGTGGCGAAACAAGCACTGCCTGCCGGGCACTACATCGTCAGAGCCGTGGGCGATGCTCAGGTCAGGATCTTCAATTCTAAAATGACAGGCTTTTTCGTTCCGACCCACGGTGCGTTGCGAACGGTAAGCGATGGTAGCAAGCTGGTTTTTCACCGCTATGGAAACTCCTACTTTCTTTCTCAGGTGTGGGTGGCTGGCAACACCATCGGCCGGGAGTTGCCTCGCTCGCGCTCAGAGCGCGAGGCTGCGGAGCACCGCGCCGAGATGGAACTGGCCGTGATTCGTCCGAGCGCACGCCCGGCGCAATAGAGTTGCCCCTTGTGGCTTGAGGGGGCTCCGGCGTTATATCGGCACGACGCGCCTGCCGGGTGGTTGTACCGCCCGGATAAGATGGTGCGCATGTCGAACGTAACGCCGGTTGTGGTGGCGGTCCTCGTGGCTGAGCTTTTGCCGGCGGCCGCCTTTGGATTTGCGGCCGAGCGGGTAGCCCAAGCGGTCGGGCGATGGCCGCTTGCTGTGCGTGTGGCGTTTCCGGCGCTGCTGGTTGCACCTTACGTGGCGATCGCGGCCACGCAGCACATATTTCGGTGGCGGTGGTTTGCGCTGTACGCGATCCTCCCCGTCGTGATGGCGTGGCTGTTGGCACGCGCGGCCGCCGCTGATCCGGAGCAGCGCGGCAACTGGCGGGACGGGGTGATCCTTCTCGTGCTGGGTCTGGCCGTGGACCTGCGCTGGTTCGACGTGGCCTGGCCAGAGGGTCTGCGCGGGTTGGCAAACCTGCTGCTTGTGGACGCCGGCCTGTACGGTTTTCTCGCCGTCCGCCGCCTGAACGGCACGGGGTTTGATTTCCACCTGCACTGGAGCGACTGGAAAATCGGCTTGCGCGAGCTCGCGTTTTTCGCTCCCGCTGTTCTCGCGCTGGGACTGGCGCTCGGCTTCCTCCATCCACACTTCAACTTACCGGCAACGAGCAAGGCAGTTCTGACCTGGGCAGGAATTTTTGTGTTCGTTGCTGTGCCAGAGGAGCTTTTCTTTCGCGCCTGGATGCAGAACCTGCTGGAGCGCCGCATCGGACAGTCGGTCGCTTTGTTGCTCACATCAGCGCTCTTTGGCCTCTCGCACTTCAACAAAAGGTCCGCGCACTTTAACTGGCGCTACGTATTGCTGGCCACCATCGCCGGCATCTTCTACGGTCGCGCCTGGCGCGAAAACCGTCGCGTGCCCGCGTCGGCGATCACACACACCTGGGTCGATTGGTTGTGGTCGTGGTGGTTCTAGAGGCGGGCAGTCGTTTTGGTGCAAGTCAACGATTCTCGACTTGCATGCGCCCGCAAAACGACCTCAGCGTTTTCTCCGCGAGTGTTCCCTTCGTGTGCCTTACTAGCTAATAGCTCTACTGTTTTGCCGCGTCACCAGCCTCCCGAATCCTTCTAGAATCAGAAGCAGAAGGGTCAACCTATGAGAAGTTTTCTGCGCGTGTTCTTGGTGATGAGTCTGGCGGCAACAGGGTGGGCAGGTGAAAGTGCAAACAAGGCGCAGGATCGCGTGATCGCGGCGGGAACAATCCTGCAAGAGATCCAGGCCGCTCCGGATCATGGCATTCCAGAAGATATTCTGGCGTCGGCCGCGTGCGTAGCGATCGTGCCCTCCATGCTGAATGGTGGTTTCGTTCTTGGTCTGCGCTACGGCCGCGGGGTTGCCACCTGTCGCACGCCCAAGGGCTGGAGCGCGCCCGCTTTCTTTGTTGTCGAGGGCGGCAGCTTTGGCTTGCAGTTTGGTGGGCAGGCAGTGGATATGATCATGTTGATCATGAACGACGACGGCATGACCAAGCTGCTCTTCAGCAAGTTTAAGTTGGGCGCGCAAGTCAGCGCCGCGGCTGGTCCGGTGGGGCGTCAGAGCTCTGGTGAAACGGACTGGAAGCTGCACGCTCAGGTCTTGAGTTACTCCCGCTCTCGGGGAGTTTTTGCCGGGGCGACGCTGGAGCACGGGACCATCAAACAAGACAAGGACAGCACGCGTGCGTTCTACGGACGCATGGTGCCTTTCAAGACTTCACTCCGGGGTGTCATCGACGCCCCCTCGACCACCTACCCGTTCCTCAATCCCCTAGCCACGTGGGCTCAAGTTGCGGCAGATAAATAGCGCATAGGCCTGACTAACAGGGCCGGACTAGCGTCGTCACGGACCTGGCTGTGTCTCGTGATACTGCAAATATCCCAGCCCCACTCGCAGATGATGATGCAGCGCGTCCGGCACGCAAACGGCGAAACAAAGCCCGAGCACTCCCTGGGCCAAGCCGAGGGCGTAGAGGTTGCGGTAGCGCCAAAACAGCGCGCACGAGATCGCTCCCCAAAGCAGCGTTGCTCCCGTGAGCGGCAGATTCGGCATGTGCGCCGCGGCGAACAGCACCGCCGCCAGGCCGACGGCAGCGTTTTCGTTCGCCAGCAAACGGGTGAGGCGCGGCATAAAGTAGTCGTTCAGCAGAAACTGCTGGTAGATCGTCCAGAGAATGTAGCCGACGACGTGTTTGAAATCGCCCTTGAACAACGGGTGCAGTGTGCCGATTTTTCTCGCTAACAGCAGGCTTGCGATCGCGAAAAGGATGGCGGCCGGCAGGATCCAGAGCGACCGAGCGAGGCCGCGACGGCTTATGCCGAGATCGTCCAGGCTGGGGCGGCGCGCCAGCACCACCGCCAGGGTCATAATAAACGCGACCGGAGAGAGGACGCGCTGCGGGAACTCTGGCGTCCAGAGGACGAACAAGATCAGTCCGTAGCCGAAAATCAGCTCAACCAGATCGCGAGTGGGCCCAGGTTGCGGGCGAGATGACATGGGGAGAGTATGGCATGGGAGCTCATGTAACGACATCCGCCCTTCGACAAGCTCAGGCAGGCTCTCGGCTGTCGGACGAGAGCAGCGAGGAACTGCTCCTACCCGAGAAGTTCCGGCGTTGCTTCGAGCAGGCTGCGGGTGTAGTCGTGCGCGGGACGCTCGGTGATTTGGGCGGTATCGCCGACCTCCACGATTTTGCCCCGGTACATGACTGCGATTCGCGTTGAGAGATAACGCACCACGGGCATCGCATGCGAGATGAACAAGTAGGTCAGGCCGAAGTCGCGCCGCAGTTGAGCCAGCAGGTTGACGATCTGTGCGCCCACGCTGACGTCGAGCGCCGAAACCGGTTCGTCACACACCATGAACTTAGGCCGTAGCGCGAGTGCGCGGGCGATTCCGATGCGCTGGCGCTGTCCCCCGGAGAACTCATGCGGATAGCGCGACCGCGCGGATTCGTCGAGCCCCACCGCGTGCAACAGTTCGCCAACGCGAGCGTCGATGTCGAGCTTCGCTCGAACGGACCGGCGAGACCCAGCCTTTAGCTTGTCGAAGGGGCGGCTGTCCCCACTGGAGTCTCCATGGATGACCAGCGGCTCGGCGATGATATCTTCCACCCTGAAACGTGGGTCGAGCGAGGCGAACGGGTCCTGAAAAATAATCTGCAGGTCGCGCCGCAATCGGCGCATTTCGCCGCGACTGGCCGAGAGCAAGTCACGGCCTTCCAGTCGCACCGCGCCGGAACTAGGCTCGATCAGACGGAGGATAAGACGTCCTAGAGTGCTCTTCCCAGATCCGGATTCCCCGACGAGCCCAAGGGTCTCACCGGCATGAATGTCGAGCGAAACGTCATCCACGGCACGAACTTCTCCACGCGAGTTGCCGCCAAACGGCGATTCGCCCTGTTGGAAAACCTTCGTCAGGTTGCGGACTTCAAGCAGCGCCACGTTGCGATGCTATCAGTCCTGGGCCACGGATTTACACGGATTCGAATGGACAGACCCTTGAAGCAACTCCAACGGAGGCAGCGGTACCGCGGAATAGTCAAGAAATCCGTGCTGATCCAAACACATCCGTGCCTACCCGGCTGCGATCAGCGGCACCGCCGCCAACGCCGCGAGTAGCCCGACGAACTTCCAGCGGCTGAAACGTTCCTTCAGGACGAGGCGGGCGAGCAGCACCGTTACCGCCGGGTAGAGGGACGTGATGACCACGGCTTCGTCTAGCCGCCCGCGCTGGCTGGCATAAATGAATAATGCGCTCGCGGTAATGTCGAGAAATCCAGCGAACATCCCGAGCGTGGCTCGAGGCCGATCCAGCGTCAGCGGCGCACGCGTCACAACCACCGCGATCGCCGTGGTCGCGAACGATCCGACGCGGGAGATGGCCGCGACCCAGACGGGTGAACCGCTTGCCTGGTGAATGCAAAGGTAGAAGCCCGCGAAGCCAACTCCGGCGAGGGCCGCCATACCAACCCCGGCAGGACGTCCGGAGGAGTCCTGTTCGTTCGACGGATCCGGACGCGTGATCAGCCAGATGGCCAGGATGGCGAGCACGAAGCCGCCAACCGTCCAGCGGCTGGGCGCCCCTTGCAGAGCGATGTCGACCATCGTTGGTATGGCCGCGCCCAGCAGGGCCGCGATCGGCGCAGTCAGACCCATCTGTCCGGAGGACAATGCACGATAAAAGATGGCGAGCGAAAATCCTCCGACAGCCCCTGCGATCAGCGCCCAAACAACGCTGGCCCGCGAAGGGAATGCCCCGTGCTGTCCCAGCGCAATCGTAAACATCAGCCCGAACGCGCAGATATGCGAAAACGCAGTGAGGACGAAGGCATTTGCGCGGCGGGATCCGTACCCGCCGGCGAAATCGGCTGCACCCCAGAGAAACACTGCAGTCACGCTGTAGGCAGCAGGCGCGAATGGGATGGTTGCGGACACGTCCGACGAGCGTATCACGCTGCCCCATCCGACAGAGCAATGTGGGCTCGCGGCTCACCGATAGATTAAATGTGGTCGATGAGATACGCTGATGCGGTGAATGTGCGAATCTCGTGGGGAATTCTTTTGCTGGCTGCTCTATCCACATTCTTCGTCTCCGCCGGGGCACAACAGCCCGAGACCAAGAACGAAATCGCAAGAGCGAAAGAGTTGTCCCGGCACGAACTCCCTCCCGACTGGGCATATGCCATCAATCCTCCGGCGGACAGTTCCGCACCTGCAAAAACTCCAGACGCTTCTCCGCGTCACGTGCCGGACAGCGATGCGGCGTTCACCCTCTCCCAAGTCACTGACTTCTTTAACCCACCGGACTGGCACCCCGCTGAACATCCTTCGATGCCGGAAATCGTATCGCATGGCAGGGCGCCAGACGTTTTCGCCTGTGGCTATTGCCACCTGCCAAACGGGCAAGGCCGCCCGGAGAACTCGAGTTTAGCGGGACTCCCCGTGGCCTACATCGTTCAGCAACTCGCCGATTTCAAGAGCGGTCTGCGCAAGAGTTCCGAACCCAGACACGCGCCAACCGGCGCCATGATTAAGTATGAAACCAAAGCCAACGAGAAAGAGATACGGGCGGCCGCCGAATACTTTTCCCCGCTTAAGCCGCGACCCTGGATCCGAGTGGTTGAGACCAGCACGGTCCCCGGGACGCATGTGGCGGGTTGGATGTTGGTTCCTTCCGACCCCGTTGAGATGGAGTCGATCGGTCAGCGCATCATCGAGACCCCGGAAAACCTGGAACGGACCGAACTGCGGGACGATCATTCCGGATTCGTCGCCTACGTGCCGGTAGGCAGCCTCAAGAAAGGCGAGGCGCTCGCGACTGGAGGCGCCAGCAAAACTCTTCACTGCGCCACCTGTCATGGCCGCGACCTGAAGGGCAAAGGGAAGATCCCGCCGCTGGCCGGACGTTCTCCCAGCTATATCGTGCGGCAACTCTACGATATTCAAAGCGGCGCGCGCGCCGGGGCAGCGGCTCACCAGATGAAGCCGGTCGTCACCAAACTGACCGTTGACGACATGGTCGCCCTCGCCGCTTACGCGGCCTCGCTGAACCCGTGAACCGACGCAATTGCTGTCCGTCATTTGTTGCAGGGGGCGCCGCTGCCCACGGGACCACGTGTTAGAATTTCAACACATCGTTTTTTTCGATCAGAGCCCTGGTTCTGAGAGTTCACACTTGATCGAGTTGGCACCGTCGATTCTTTCGGCTGATTTTGCCCGGCTGGGCGAGCAGGTGCGCGCCGCAGGCGAGGGTGGGGGCAGTGTCATCCACGTGGACATCATGGATGGACACTTCGTTCCCAACCTCACGATCGGGCCGCCCGTTGTGAAGTCCCTGCGCAAAGTGACAAAGCTGCCACTTGACTGCCATCTGATGATCGAAAATCCGGACGAATTCATTCCCGCATTTGCCGACGCGGGTGTCGATTGGATTTCGGTGCACCAGGAAGCCTGCCGGCACCTGGACCGGACACTGCATCTGATCAAGGGCCACGATTGCTTGGCGGGAGTCGTGATCAACCCGGCAACCCCGGTCGACACGCTCTCGGAAGTGCTTGATCTTGTGGATTATGTGCTGGTGATGTCGGTGAATCCGGGATTCGGGGCGCAGAAGTTTATCCCGTCGACGCTGCACAAAATGCGGCGGTTAGCTGAGATTCGGGGCGAACGAGGGCTGCAATACCGCATCGAAGTGGATGGCGGTGTGACGCTCGATACTGTTGCCGATGTGGTACGGGCGGGCGCAGAAATTCTGGTCGCAGGCAACGCCGTGTTCGGAAATGGTGATCCAACCAAGAACGCGCAGGCCTTATTAAGGGCGGCGACAGAAGCTGCCCTGCAGAGAGTTTAGTCTTGGTTTTTGTGGAACCGGGTCTCTGAACCCGGTTGGACCGGGCAAAGCCCGGCGGTAGCTGCGGCCAGACACCGGGACGGTGTCAGACGGCCAGCCACAAGAGACACAAGAGACGAGCTTCGCTCGGCGGCCGGGACAGAGACCCGGCCCCACACGATCAGATCGAGGTATAAATGTCGCGTCGCATTCCATCGATTGCCGTGCTGGGCATGCTGCTGGTCATCACCGCCGCTTGCACCAACAAGAAGTCGGTAAACCCGCTCGCCAACGTCGGGTCGAAGCAGCCAGACAAGGTCTTGTTCGACAAGGCCATGGATGCTATGAAACACAACCGCTTCGACGTGGCACGCCTGACGCTGCAGACCTTGATCAACACCTACCCGGATTCGGAGTACATCGCGCGTGCCAAACTGGCGGTCGGCGATTCCTGGTACGCAGAGGGTGGAACGGCCGCCCTGGCGCAGGCCGAGCAGGAATACAGCGATTTCGAGATCTTTTTCCCCAACATGCCGGAGGCGGCCGAAGCGCAGCTGAAGATCGCGAACATCCATTACCAGCAGATGGAAAAGCCGGACCGCGACTACACCAACGCCAAGCGCGCCGAAGACGAATACCGGAAGTTGATCATGCAGTACCCCGACAGCAAACTGGTGCCCGATGCCAAGCTGCGTCTGCTGCAGGTGCAGGAAGTGCTTGCCCAGCGTGAGTTTGACATCGGGCGCTTCTACTATTTGCGGCAGTCCTATCCCGCGTCCATCGCGCGCCTGCAATCACTGGTCGAAAAGTATCCGCTGTACAGCGGGGCCGACGACGCGCTCTACCTGCTGGGGCAGAACTACGAGGGCCAGATTGCTCGTTTGCGAATTGCGCCCACCTGCGACGTGCATGGTATGCCCCGCGGCTGCACGACCGAGGCGGTGAAGGCACGCTACATCGGGGAGCTCACCAAGAATGCCTCGGAAGCGTACGACAAGATTCTTACCCGCTATCCGCTCATGGACCGCTCCGATGATGCCAAGAAGCGGTTGAGCGCTCTCCACCAGCCGATTCCCCGGCCCACCAAAGCAGCGGTCGCACAGAACCGGGCTGAACTGGCGAGCCGCAGCGAGTCCACCACGGTGCAGAAGTTGATGGGGCTGTTGAAGAAGGGGCCGGACGTGGCCGAGGCGGCACAAGTGGGAGAACCAACTCTCATTGATCCGACGCCGGTGGCAGCCACATCCGTCGTGCGTTCAGAAACGCTCGGAGCAGCGGGATTCGGCGAGAAGGGTGCTACGGTGGAAATCGTGAACCCCAATCAGCCTTCCGGAGATACTGCCGTGCCGCCTTCGGATGCGACTCCGCCGGGTGGTTCGCCCTTTGGGCGCACCCCGCCGGGGAACACGCCGCCTGCCCCGGACCCGAATGAGCTGAAACCAACTGCGGCCCCCGATCCCAACGAACTCAAGCCGACCGATGCCGGCAGTGATCAGGCGCTGCCACCGCCACCCCAGGTGAATGAGATCCAGCAGGGCCAATCATCGTCCTCCTCCAAGGCGACTGCCGACAACTCGGCTCCAGCCAGCGACCAAGATCTCTCCAGCAGCAAGAAGAAGAAAAAGACGGGGCTGAAGAAGGTCATTCCGTTCTAATCGGACGGCAGGCGTCGGGCCTCAGACCCTATGGGTGTAGGGCCGGCGCCTTCCCCATTCGCAATTTCCGGCTCCAGGGCGACTGCTGAGGCCTTTCGCGGCGGGGAACCCCGGTAGGTGCTGACCACTAGTAACCGGTTACCTCCCTTTTGCGTCATTGACTTACGTTGTAGCTCAGGTTACCTTCGCGTTATCTCCCCTCATCAGAGGATACCTTTGGCCAGGAAGATACTGCTCGCCGATGACAGCGTTACCGCTCAAAATATGGGGCGGAAGATCCTCGCAGACGCGGGGTACGAGGTCATCACCGTCAACAACGGTTCGGCCGCGCTCAAGAAAATCGCCGAGCAGAAACCCGACTTGATCGTCCTCGACGTCTATATGCCCGGCTACAGCGGGCTTGAGGTTTGCCAGCGGCTGAAGGAAACCCAGGAGACCTCGCGGCTTCCTGTCCTGCTCACAGTCGGCAAGTTGGAGCCTTTTAAACCCGAGGAAGCCAAGCGTGCGCGCGCCGATGGCTTCATCGTAAAGCCCTTTGAGGCCAGTGAGTTACTGAGCGCTCTCAGCAAGCTGGAGGACAAGATTGTGCCTCGCCCGGAGGCCTCCAAGCCGGGTCGTTTCGCCCGCGCCACCGCCGCCCTCGAGGAAGGGCACTACGACAAGACGGTAGCGGTGGAAGAAGATTCGGGATGGAAGAACAGGATTGCGTTTCCCTCCAAGAAAAAGGAAAAGGCCGTGCAAGAGGACGGCGACGATCCAGCCATTTATAACGCCATCAACAAGGACCTGCGCACTGTGGTCGAGCGCAAGCTACCCCACGAAGAGCACGAGGTCAAGGCGGAGGAAGCCCGGGTGGATCTCGGTGCCCTGGCACCAGAGGGCTTGCCCAAGGATGTTACTCCAGAGGAAATTGCCGCCCTAGCCGCCGCCGCGGCCCAAGTGAAGGGCAAGCTCTCCGAAGTCAGCCAGGCGGAGCCCGCTTCAGCGGAAGCTACGACAGAACCTAAGCCGGAAGCAACGGAACCGATCCAGCCTGCGCCGGAACCTCCGCAGGAAATGACGGCGGCAGCACCGCCGGTGGCGACTTTCGCCGAGCAGAAATCCGTTGAAAAGAACGAAGCACAGGCGCATGAGTCCATTGAGACTCCGAAGGAAGCCGCCAGTTCGGCCGCTCCCAGCCCCGCCGACGTGATGGCTGCGATTGCTGGGTTGGAGCAGGACGCTGGCACGGCGGCTGGTACGAGTTCTGGGAACGGCTCATGGGCGCACGCCGCCACCAGGCAGACTACGGACGAGCCGGTAACGATGGCAGCCGCCGCCGGAGTGGGTTCGTCTGGAATGGTCTCGCGGTGGACCGCAGTTTCCGTGGCGCTCGGGCCTGAAGACGCAGCGATTTCTCTCGAGCACGAGATGCAGAAGGCCTATGCGGCCTTCGCTGCGGCCGAGGTTGGTCATGCGGCATCCACTCCCGCGATCCCGGAAATCCGCCCAGCGGCCGCCGAGAGCGCCGCGGCTGCAGAAACTTCATCACCCATCGTGGCGGCTGTTCCGGAAACGGTCGTCCAAGTTCCTTCGACTCCCGCTCCGGAAGCCGTGCAGACATTAAGCGCGGTCGCCAGCGCTGCGACTGAAGCCGTCAACGCCGCGGTGAAAGAACTCGAAACCGTAGCCGCGTCGTATGTGCAGGAGAAGACTTCAACTCCGGTTCAGCAAGCCGTAGCGCAGGCTACGACACCGCCCGAAGTACCTCAGACAGTCGAAGCACCGGTCGAGCAGACCGCGGTTGCCGCAGTCGCAGAGGCAGACATTCCGAAGCCGGAAACGGCTGAAACAGACGCGCCGGAACCTCGTCACGAGGAACCGAAACGCCACGAAGAGAAAAACGAAGCGTCGGTGCAAGCTCTGTCCTTAGCCACGGCTGCATCCGAGGTTCCTGTCGGCCAAGTTCCTGTGAGCCTGGTCTCACCCGACATTACATCGGTGGCCGCTGAGCCACCAGTTGCGAAAGGCAGCGGCGATTCCGCGAAAAAAGAATCCGAGATGGCAGCGAACACGGCGGCAGCGTGGGCCAGTTGGCGCCGCATTCGCGAGTCCGGAGATCCGATAGCCGCAAAAGATGCTGACGAAGGAGGGTCCGCTCCCGTGGACGCGGCAGCCATGGCCGTGGCCGCTGGCGCCGAGAAGGCTCCAGAGCAAGCGTCCTCAGAAGACGATCCGGCAGCCATTGCCAGCATTGTTGACAGCGTCCTAGCCGATCTGCGTCCCAAGATCTTCGAAGAAGTCTCCCGCAAAATGGGAAAGAAGAAGTAAGAACCGACCTTCCGCTCTGATCCTGGCATCAGATTCACGTGCTATCCGCCCGCCTTGCCTCTTACTGTCGATGAGCAGTTTCGAGGGCATCCATGCTGTGATGACGATCACAGTGTGGCAGAACAGTTCCGCCTAACATTGAGTAGCTCGATCGAGGAGTGCGACCTTTTTGTGGCGCAAGCCTGCCGCGGAGGGCAAGCGAGCGACAGTCAACCACGGATATGCCAAAGAAGCTTAGGGCGGGAATTCTCGGGTACGGCCGGATGGGGCGCGAATTTGTCGCCGCAATGCAGGGGAGCGAGCTTTGGGATGTGGCCGCGGTGTACGACATCTGCGGTCGAGCTCGCCAACTCGCCCGACAGCAAATTCCAACTGCGGCGATCCACGATACCCCCGATGCCATCTTTGGCGACGCCTCGATTGATGCCGTGGGATTGTTTACGTTAGCCGATGCGCGGCCGCAGCAGATCCGGCAAGCTCTGGCGCACCGGAAGCATGTACTGGCGGAAAAGCCGATCGGCCCCGACGTGCCCACGGAATGGCAGTTGGTACGCGAGATTGAAACCAGCGACCGTTTGGTGGCGGTCAATCTGTTTAATCGGAACGCTTGGTATCACAAGGATATCCAGAGATTTATCGCCGAAGGC
Source organism: Candidatus Sulfotelmatobacter sp. (assembly GCA_049792875.1). GTDB lineage: Bacteria > Acidobacteriota > Terriglobia > Terriglobales > Acidobacteriaceae > Sulfotelmatobacter. The sequence goes on along the minus strand of JBARBI010000198.1, from coordinate 6,734 downwards.
GAGATCGGCGACTTGGCCGTGATCCGCATTTGCCACATGACGCCCGGCCACATGCCTCTGGAAGGTCACGATCCCGAAGGCCCGCCCTTCCACGATTGCGGCATGCACTACGTCGATGTCGCGCGCTGGTACGCCAAGAGCGAATACCAGACTTGGCATGCGCAAGGCATACGCGCATGGGGCTACAAAGATCCCTGGTGGGTGCAGGCTCACGGCACATTCGTCAACGGCGTGGTCTTCGACATTACCCAGGGATTTATCTACGGACACTTGGCCAAGCAACAACCACACAATTGCTACGTCGACGCGATCGGGACGAAAGGCGTCGCGCGCATGCGGCATGATTTTGCACAGGCGACGGTCGAACTGCACGGCGTCCATAAAACGCTGTGCAAGACCGCGGCCTTCAACGACAAGAAGCTCGACGTGATGGTCGATGTTTTCGCCCGCTCCATCCTTGCGGGAACCAACCTGGGCTTCCCACAAGCCCGCGACAGCGTGATCGCCTCCGAAGTGAGCTGGGCGATGCTCGACGATGCCATCTCGCATGTTCCACCCGTCCGCGGCACTCCCGAGGAAATGCAGCAGATTCTGGAGCACCGGCGCAACCTGGCGAACGGATACGGCCTGCCAGTAAGGACGCAGGAGTTGCCCGCGAACCAGTTGGTGCGGGGCTAAACGATTCATTTGCGCCGTTTCGTTTCCGAGGGGTCGACCAGGAGCCTCTTTGGATTAACAATCTCCGGATTAACAATCTCCGAAGTACCGCGCCCGCTGTCACAACTGACAGTACCCACGGCCCTCACGGTTCGCTCACTATGGAGCAACAGCGAGGGGCGGGCACATGACATCAGAGATCAAGGAAAACGAAGAGTTTGCTCAGTGGTTCGGAGAATGGATCGCGAGAATCGGGGAACGTCGCGCCTTGTCCGCGCACTTACCGCACGCCAAGAGAACGCGCGCCGAAGAGCGAGAGTTAAACGAGGTGCAAACAACGAGCGCGGCCGTCAAAGACTCCGGTCTTGGCGAGAAGTGTAGCCCGCATTACTGACGCGACGCGCTATCAACGTTATATTTTCCACGTTGCATGAAGGTTCGTACTCGGCGCAACCACGGTGTTCCCATTGCCCAAATCGAGTTTCTGTCGCTCTCTCTCTTCTTCCCGGTGCGCCATCTCAGGCTTTAGATCCGATGTTCGGTTTGCATCGACTCTGGCAAGGAAAATCTCTCTCTGTTTCTCGACGGAATCCTGAGGACCCGCCGCCGCAAGCTCATTCGGGCCCAGCTTGATTCGCAACTTGCAGGCATCCATAATGTTTTGCTCCGACACTGCAAAATCATACTCCAAGTCCGCTTCTGTGGCAGCACCATCCCCACGGCGAGGCCCAAGTCATGATGTCTTCCAAATTGGGCGGTGGATCAGGATTCAAGCGCACCGGAGTCACTGGAGTGCGATTGAAGATCGAGTCGAAAATCAGGAGGGAAGTTTCGCCGCGAAAGGGCAGCGTTCCCCAAACTAGAGAAACGATTTTCTAGGGTACTAATTCGAATCTGGCGGGAAGAAAAATGCATAACAGGGCACTCGGGCGATGCTATGATTGCGCGAACCCAGATTCACAAGTCTTTGGAGGGTGGTGCAGCACTCATGGCGATCGCGGCCCCCAACACTTCGACTACGGTTACGGCCCCCGCTACGGGGCAAAGCTATGGCGCTCCCCTGGCTACGGTGACCACGCTTTTCTTCATGTGGGGATTTCTTACCTGCCTGAACGACATTCTGGTTCCGCACCTGAAGTCGATTTTTGACCTGGGCTACGCGGAAGTCATGCTGATTCAGTTTGCGTTCTTTGGAGCGTATTTCATTTTCTCCATTCCTTCGGCCAAGATTATTGACTGGTTGGGGTACCAGCGGTCCATGGTGGTGGGTCTGATCACTATGGGGCTGGGTGCTTTCTTGTTCGTGCCAGCGGCGAGTGTTCCGTCGTTCCCATTATTTTTGGGTGCGCTGATCGTGCTTGCGGCGGGGATCACGTGCCTGCAGGTAGCGGCGAATCCTTATGTCACCGTGTTGGGCAAACCGGAGACTGCTTCGAGCCGGCTGAATCTGACGCAAGCGTTCAACTCACTGGGCACGTTTCTGGCGCCGTTCTTTGGCGGGCTCCTGATTCTGAGCGCGGCCCCGAAGACCCTGACTGAAATACGGGCGATGGCGCCCGATGTCCTGCAGGCTTACCGCCTGCATGAAGCTGCCACCGTCAAGACGCCGTATGTGGGATTGGGCATTGCCCTGGTGGTGCTGGCGGTCGCTATCGGCAGTTTTAAGTTGCCGACCATTGAGCATGCGCAGCACAAAGTTGGGGAGAAGGTGAACGACTCGATCTGGAATCACCCGAATTTAATCTTTGGCGCGATCGCCATCTTTGTCTATGTCGGCGGCGAAGTCTCCATCGGCAGCTTTCTGGTGAACTACTTCGGACAGCCTGAGATCGGTGGTCTGACGGAAAAGGTTGCAGCGAGCTTCGTGGCATTCTACTGGGGGGGGGCGATGGTGGGTCGCTTCATCGGTTCCGCTCTCTTGCAAAAGGTGAGCACGCGAGGGCTGCTTGGCATTTGCGCAGTGTGCGCGGCGGCGTTGGTCGCGATCTCTATGCTCACGTCGGGACATTTTGCGATGTACAGCATCATCCTGGTCGGATTCTTCAATTCCATCATGTTCCCGAGCATCTTCACGCTGGGTGTCGCCGAGCTTGGACCCCTTACGGGGGACGGTTCGGGAGTCATGATCATGGCGATCGTTGGGGGAGCGATTATCCCGGTGGCGCAAGGGGCGATTGCCGATCGGATTGGCATTCATCACGCGTTCTTCCTGCCGGTTCTCTGCTACTTGTACATCCTGTTCTTTGCGTTGAGCGGATCACGACCGAACAGTCAACGTTATGTGAAGGCGTGAGGGGCGGCGCAAAAAAGTACATGGGTTCTTCGCTTCGCTCAGAATGACAGAGTCCCTCAGAATGACAGAGTTGGGTCAGAATGGTAGGGTACGCGCAAAATGACGTGTGCGGAATCACTTACAGGGCCCCGGGATTTGGTAAGATGATTGGCGCATAGTGCGGGAAGTTCGGTATTAAAACGATTTAAACGATCATGGGGCAAATTAAGAAGCCTGGCCAGAAACCGGGCGTGATCACACTCAAGGCCGTTGCCCAACATATAGGACTGACTCCCGGCACGGTGTCCGCAGTTCTGAACGATTCGCCGTCGGCCCGCTCTATTCCGCAAGAAACCAAGAACCGAATCCACGCGGCCGCCAAGGAACTCAATTACCGGCCCAACTTTTTCGCCCGAACTCTGCGCAACAAGCGCACCTATACCATCGGAGTGATTGCGGAAGAGATTGGCGACTCCTACGGCTCGGCGATCATTAGTGGAATCGAGCAGCATTTGAGGAAATGCGGCTATTTCTTTCTGACGGTGGCGCATCGCCACGATCCTGAGCTGCTGAATCGATACTCGCAGTTACTGTCGGAGCGGGGAGTCGAGGGAATTATTACCGTGGATACGACCGTACAGGAGACGCCGGTGCTGCCGACGGTCGCTATTGCCGGCCACAAGAAGTTGAAGGGCGTCACCAACATTGTGCTCGACCACGATCGGGCGGCCGTTCTGGCGCTGAACCACCTGAAGGATCTACACCACGAACGGGTCGCCTTCATGAAAGGGAATCCGGTCAGTTCGGACGCGAAGGACCGGTGGGACGCAATCTGCCACGTGGCCGGGAGGATCGGGATGACGATCGATCCCGAACTGACGGTGCAGATCGATATGGACGACCCAACGCCGATGTTGGGTTATCCGTTTACCAAGCAGTTGCTGGCGCGCGGCAAACCGTTTACGGCGTTGTTCGCCTACAATGACATTTCGGCAATCGGCGCTATTCGAGCGTTGCAGGAACAGGGCCTACGGGTTCCCCAGGACGTTTCCGTGATGGGGTTCGATGACATTCCGGGGGCCGCGTTTCACACTCCGAGCTTAACCACGGTGCGCCAGCCGCTGAACCGAATGGGAGAGGTGGCGGCGCAGAGTCTGCTGGAACGGATTGAGGGGAAGAAAGAATATCCCGCTGAGATCGCAATTGAGCCTGAACTGGTGGTGCGGGAATCAACGGCGAAGGCGCCCTGCCGTTCCTAGCACCGCGCTTCCGCTATAGTAGCCGCTACGCGTTCCGGTCCATTCATGGCTCCCTCTGACTCACCCAACGCTGCAAAATCCGCCAAGGCGCTTACGCTCGCCGCGTATGTGTCGTTTGTGCCGATCGGGATCTCGACGGTGCTTCTGGGGCCGATGCTGCCGACGCTGTCGGCGCGCTGGTCGCTGAACTACTCCCAGGCAGGGGCTCTGTTTACTGCCCAATATCTGGCTTCGACTCTGGCGGTCGCGTTGTCGGGGGTGCTGGTCTCGCGCTGGGGGTTTCGATTCGCGATCAAGGCCGGACTCTTGCTCATGAGTGCGGGCGTGGGATTGCTGCTGGCCGGCCCAAAGATGATGGGAATCCTATGTATTGCGGCCTATGGAGGCGGGAATGGGCTGGCCGTGCCGGCGGCGAATTTATTGGTGGCGGAGGTGAATCCAGGCCGGCGGAGCGCGACCCTGAACCTGCTCAATTTCTGTTGGAGCGCTGGGGCGGTGGCTTGCCCGTTTCTAGTGGCAGCGGCGGTGAGAAACCACCAGGTTCCCCTCTTCCTGGCGGCCGTGGCTGGGTTCGCGCTCTTGATAGCGATTGGGATCGCGGCTATGCCATCGTCCATTGTGGAACCATCGGCGAGTCAGGGCGCGGGCCGGCAAACAGCGAGGGCGATTCCGTGGCGGCACGGCGCGTTGCTAATTCTCGCGGTGCTGTTTTTCCTCTATGTGGGCACCGAGAACGGCTTCGGGGGATGGGTGGCGTCTTACGCCAAGAGTCTGGGAAGCCTGACGCCGGCAATGTCGCTCATGTCCCCGTCTTTCTTTTATGCAGCGCTGATGCTGGGGAGATGGGTGGCGCCGCTGCTGCTGCGCACCATCGACGAAATTCGACTGGTGCAGGCGGGATTGCTGGTGGCTTGCGCAGGTATGGCGGGGCTGGTCTTATCACACGGGTTGCGCGGGGTGGTGGTGAGTGCTTGTCTCGCGGGAATTGGACTCTCTTGTGTTTATCCGATCACCATTTCACTCTTGTCGCGGGAATTCGGGTCGGCGCCGGCGCGTCTGGGGTCCCTCATGTTTACGTTGTCGAACATTGGAGGAGGGCTGCTGCCGTGGATGGTTGGGGTCTCATCGAATCACTTCGGCACGCTTAAGGCGGGGCTGGCTGTGCCCTTGCTCGGAAGTGCCCTGATGTTTGCGCTGTATCTGCGAGAGTGGAAGGCAACGGAAAGCCCTGCGCCACCCAAAATCTAGCGTTGCAGGAACCTTCCGGCGGTCCGGATCGGCGGTCTTTAGGTGCGGAGGAGCCTCGCTGCCAGGCGGGACAGCCGCACCAATCGATAGAGCGGGAACAGAAAGGCGGGGAAATGGACTGCCTGCCATTCTCCGGGGCCGGGGGTGAAGACCAGGCGCTGCAGGAATCGCCGACGATCGGCGCGGCGTTCGCGCAGACGCATCATAAGCTTAAAGTAAGCCACGGACTCGATGTTGAAAGCAGTTTCGCAGACAATATGAGATTGAATTTCTTCTGCCAGCGCGGGGGTTGCGGAATCTTCCGGAAGACTGGCATGCGCTGCAGGCGGGATGGCAGCGCCTAACAACCGGTGTGCGGCGAGCATGGTGGCGCGCACGATGCGAACGATTCCCAGGGATTTGGCCTGAGCTCCAATCCAACTCCAGTCCAGAGTGGAAAGGCCCATGATTCGCGCAATGTCACAAAGCCAGACGAGCCTTCCCCACACGTGCTTGGCGGCATGCGCGGACAGCACCAGAAGCAAGTCCTCGGAGGAGAGAGTCTTCATAGGGTGGCCGGCGACCGAGACCGACACTGCCCGCTGGAACAATCCGTCCATGTCAAAGTCGATGGCATAAAAACGAGGTTGAATCGCCCACTGGACTTCGAGAAGGTTGGGTCCGGCCGAGCCATCGAAGGCCGATTCGTATCCTGATTGCAGGTAGGCGCGTTCCTCCACAGGGGGAAGAGTGAAGTGCGGCGTGTAGCCGAGTTCGCGGACGGCGCCGCGGATGCGCGAGAAGTCTTGCAGGCGGATGAGCAGGTCAATGTCTCCAGACTGCCGCAGCGCAATGTCGCCGTAGATCAGTTCCGCGAGGGCCAAGCCTTTGTAGGGCAGGACTTCAACGCCGAGAGCAGACAGGCGCTCGACGATGCGAATCAACTCCCGCCCAAGAAATAAGGCTTTGTGCAGGTTGGTCTGATAGCTCTGTCTCAGGGAGGAGATGTCTTCGGGAGGGACGGCGTCCTCCACGCCGGCGAGAGCCTGATAGAGCAGCGGCTGAGTGCCGTGACGATCGGCGAGATCGAAAAGACGTTTCCAGCGTACCGGTTCGCGTAACAGAAGACGGATGCGGTCTGATTTTTCGCTGGGATTCTCGGAACATGCGGCGAGCAGCAAGGACCACTCGGCTTCGAGTGTGGCTCTAGTTCCGGGCATGTTTTCGGTTGAACCGGTGGAAGCGAGTCCGGATCACGCAATCGCGCCAGCGGCAGATCTTCCGGCAGAAGCCGGGAGTACTCGAATCTGCACCAGATT
>JBARBI010000197.1:0-13249 GCA_049792875.1 Candidatus Sulfotelmatobacter sp. | reverse complement strand
GCGGGCAGGGGTGCGGTAAGATTTGCTTGCACGTTTCGCCCGCTAGAGGCACAATCTAAATCCAGAGGTCACAAAAGACGCCCTTCAGCTGGAGTGGAGCCCCCCATGTGGCACTCGGAAAAAGGTCGAAAAATGAAAAAGAATCGGATATTCATAACGCTGCTCGTGTCCACGACGCTTGCGCTTCCGGGGTTCGCGCAGCAAGCCACCTCTACTGCAAGTGTAACGCCGGCAGCGACGGCGACTGCTACCACTTCACCGAGCGCGAGCGCCAGCGAGCGAGAACCGCTCCCGCCCTCGACCCCCAAGGATTTCTGGGACGGCGATGATCCCAACTTCGTGAATCTGGTCACGCACCCGTTTGCCGGCAAGAAGTACGTGCAGCGCCAGGTGGGGCCCATCCGGGACCGCATCAACGAACTGGAGGAGTTGACTTCAGAAAACGGCAAGGCGATCAAGGACGTGGATGCACGCGCTACGCAGGGCATTCAGCTGGCATCGGAGAAGGCCAGCCTGGCGGACCAGCATGCGACCGAGGCCAGCAACCAGGCGCAGCTAGCGCAGACGGCGGCGACCCAAGTCGCGACACGGGTTGCTACGGCAGAGCAGATGGTGGGCAACCTCGATCAATACAAAAGCAGCGGGCAGACTGAAATTCGCTTCCGGGCTGGCCAGACCGTTCTGAGCAAGGCGGCGAAGGATGCGCTCGACGAGATGGCCGCTCCGCTGAAGGATCAGCGCAGCTACATCATCGAGGTCCGCGGGTACGCGTCAGGTCGCGGACAGACTGCGATTGCGAGCTCACAAAAGATAGCGGACTCGGTGGTGCGTTACCTGGTGCTCAACCACCAGATCCCGGTCTACCGCATTTACGTGATGAGCATGGGCAGCTCGCCGGTGGCTGGCGCAGATGGGACCATGGCGAAGCAGACCAGCGGAGGGCGGGTAGAAGTCAGCCTGATGAAGAACGATCTGGCGGGTTCAGTGCAGCACTGAAAGTCCTTCACGAGAGAGGGCGAGTCGATGGCGACTCGCCCTTTTTCATTTTCACATTCAGGATTTAATGGGCGAGGGTCACAAACCTTTGCGGGTTCTCGTGCCGGTGCATCGACGAAGACGGCCGTCATGGTGGGATATGCCCTTCGAGTTCAGGGCTTGACTGGACTTACCGGATTGTCGCTCCTGCTTAACACCCAGGCTGTGCCACCGACCACAATGCCCGCGCCAATTCCGATTGCCACGGGAGAGTTAAAAATCCCGCCGGACGCACCAGGAACGGTTCCACTTGCTCCTTTTTTCTTGTTTTTCTTGGTGTCTGTCTGCGGCTGCGCATCGTCTCGAGTGGTCTCCTGACCTTGGGCCAGTGTAGTGGTCCCGGTGCCATCGCTAATGGTTAGGTCGCCCTTTCGCGCTGCGATCTGGACCCTACCATCCACGTCTCGGACGTCAAATTCGGTCGAAACGCTGGCGGCCGGTGAGACCGTAACGTCGCCGGCCCGGGTCGCCAGCAATTTCGAGGTCGAGATGGTTACGCCTCCGTGCTCCAACTTGACCGTGCTGCCCTCATACTGAACCAGCGAGTCATTCAGAATCAAAACGCTGGAACCGGTAGCATTGATGTTGGCAACGGAGTCCGGATTGGTCTGCACCAAGTCGCCGGAAAAGATAGCCGAAGACCTTGCGATGCTGTTGCCATTGAGCAATGCGGTTCCATGGCTGTAGAGCATGGCAGTAGGTTGGTCCGCTGCAAACAAAGCAGTCGGAAAAATCATGACCATCAGGCAGCTCAGGATCTTCAAGTATAAAGCCCTCGTCACGGCAACCACTTCCATCCTTCGGAGATGAACTGGGGGGATGGAAATCCGAAAGGCATTAGCACGCAACTTGCCATCCCGCGGAAAGCAGACACGCTCATTCCCACACCCCGTTAATAACTAGCTAGGTGACCGTTCACCGAATCGTACCCTCCTAGATTGTTGTCCGTCAATGCCTTTTGTGCTAGGCACATCGCTTTCCAGTGGAAAACTCATCGACAACTTCCCCGCACTTCCCGCTCTGGGCAGGCGATTCTGCTCAACGCCACCGCTCGACCGCATTCCACCATAGCAGCCGCAGCCATTCGTCGAGGCACGTCTTGGCCCACTGCCGGTGGGTCCACCAACGGGTTCCGAACTGGGTGTCGTCGTGTGCTGCCGCCACCGAGAACGACTTCCCCCGCACTTCGTGCCGGAAAATGCTCAGTGAGCGGCGGGTGTGAAAGTCCGAGGTGACAATCAGAACTCGCCTGCCGTCTTCACCCTCCAGGCATTTTTCCACGTCGTGCGATTCATCCCGGGTCGAGAGCCCTGCAATCGGGCAAATTCGCACCGATGCCGCCATCGGAAGATCCTGGATGTATTTCTCCGCCAACTGGATTTGGGTGAACTCGTAAATCCTGGCCGCTCGGGGAACGTCTATCAGCACCCGGCGTCCGTAGCCTTGATCCAGCAACTGCAGCGCACGCGAGGGGCGATGATCCGTCTCTCCCGCAAGCACCAGAATTACGTCCGAGGGTTCGGGATCATCCACCACCAGCACCCTGCCTGCATTCGCAGCCAACGCCGCCATTACCGCCGCCACTGCGATCGCAAGCACCCAGCCACGTCTTCTTCCCGCCGCATTTTTCATCAACCGATCGTTCCCCTGGGACTCCCGCCCCTGGGACTCCCGAAATTGCCTTCTCTCACTTGCTGGCTGCCACTTACCGCGAAACGGCTCTGCTTCTGCGTGCTAAAATTGAACCGCCTTCATGCCGCCCATCTTTAGCTTCATTAGCTTCATCAGCTTCATCCCGAAAATTTTATGACGACCACTTCTTCAACAGCTCCGTCTGTCGAACAACTCAAGACCCGCATCCACCAGCATCAGGCTCGCGTGGGCATCATTGGACTCGGGTATGTCGGCCTTCCCCTCGCATTGTTGTACAGCGAGCAGAACTTCCACGTCACCGGCTTCGACATCGACGCCCGCAAGGTGGACACGCTGGCGAAGGGCGGCTCCTACATCTATCGCATCGCTCCGGAGGAGATCCAGGCGGCCAAGGCACACGGGTTTTCCGCGACTGCCGACTATTCGCAACTCACCGCCATGGACGCCATTATTATTTGCGTCCCCACTCCGTTGAATGAATATCATGAGCCCGACCTCAGCTTTATCACCGATACCACCCACGCCATCGCGCCGTATTTGCGCGCCGGACAGTTGGTCGTGCTCGAGAGTACGACATACCCCGGGACAACGGAAGAGGTGATGATTCCGATCCTGGAAAAAGAAAACAAGGCGGGTCTCAAAGCGGCGCGCCATGAGGCGCTCACGGGAAAGGAATTTTTTGTAGCCTTCTCGCCGGAACGCGAAGACCCGGGAAACACCACGGTGGCACGCCGCGACATTCCGAAAGTGGTCGGGGGCTTGAACCCGCAGGCGTCCGAACTCGCCGGCGCGCTCTACGGCTCGATCTTCAATCGCACCGTTCCCGTCTCCTCCCCGGCCGCTGCGGAAATGACCAAATTGCTGGAGAACATTTACCGCTGCGTCAACATCGCCCTGGTGAATGAACTCAAGCTGTTATGCCTGCGCATGGGCATCGATATCTGGGAGGTCATCGAGGCCGCTTCTACCAAGCCTTTTGGCTTTCATCCCTTCTATCCCGGTCCTGGCCTCGGCGGGCATTGCATTCCCGTCGATCCCTTCTATCTCTCCTGGAAAGCCAAAGAGTGGGACTTCCGCACGCGCTTCATCGAACTTGCCGGAGAGATCAACACCAACATGCCCTACCATGTTCTGTCCTCGGTGGCGGGCGCGCTCAACGGCCACAAGAAATCAGTGAATGGCGCCCGCGTGCTGGTCCTGGGCGTGGCCTACAAGAAAGACATTGACGACCTACGCGAGTCGCCTTCGCTGACCATCATCGAACTCCTGCAGAAAGATGGTGCTCAGGTCAGCTACCACGATCCCTACTTCCCGTTCATTGGCAAAGGACGAAAATACGATCTGCAAATGAAGTGCGCGGACTTGAAAGATCTGGGCCAATATGACTGCGTCGTCATCGTGACTGATCACTCCGATTACGACTATCGCCAGATCGTTCAGGAGGCTCAGTTGGTGGTGGATACCCGCAATGCCACCCGGGGGATCGCCAGCCCCAAAATTGTGCGCTGTTGACCCCTGCCAACCTCGGGCCGGGCCAAGGGAAATCTGGACATAGATGGTGTAGTTTTTTGCATGCCCCGCCGCCGGGGGCCGCCTGGTCCGCACCAATGCCTCGTAACCCATTGATCGCAAAAGGATTGCCACTCAATCCGAGACTCCCCGAATGGCCTTTGCCGTGCATTACTGGGGGCAGAATAGTACACTTTGTGTGGACCATGTCTTCCCAGGTCCCAGCGTTCGAAAAGACAGGGAAAACTTTTACAATCGAATCCGTGTTTAAAACAGTGCATCGGTCGAATTGACTATGGCGTCGCAGTCTCTTGAATCAGGCCTGTTCTCCTCGCTCCCTCGGTGGAAGATGCCTTGGTCGGAGCTTGTCGTCAGCTATGGCACGCAGGCCGTGGTGATTGCGATTTTTGTGTGGATCCCTCTGCTCCATCCTGAGATCCTGGAGGGCCCGAAGCATGACTATCACGCCATCGAACTGGTCCCGACCCCGGTTCCGGTGAATCACGAACCGCAACGGCAACTCCCGAAACCAGTGCTGGCCGCCAAGCTTGATCCTCCGCCAGCAGCCTTCCGGCTGGCCGCTCCTCAACCCCTTCCCAAACCGAAGGTGGAAGATACGCCCGCCCCGGAAGTGAAGATCGCTACCAAAAAAGTAGATCCACTGCCGCCGACCGCGGGGCCAGTGATTCCCAAGCAGATGGTGAGAACCAACTTATTCTCGACGGGCAGTTCGGCGCCGCAGACCATTGAGCGCCCCCCGCAGCAGGTGCAGACCGGCGGCTTCGGCGACCCCAACGGCGTGCCCGCAAAAGCCAGCCAGACTCAAGCCGTGAACATCGCTCAAGCGGGTGGATTTGATATGCCCACCGGGCCCGGCAACGGCAATGGAACGGGCGGGGCCAAAGGCGTCCGGGGCGTGGTTGCCAGCACTGGATTCGGTGGCGGCGTGGCCACAGGAAACGCGAGTACCGCCTCTGCGCGAGGCGCCGTTCGCCAGGCAGGATTCGGCGACGCCGACGTTCCCGCTCCTCCCACCGTTCAGTCGCGTCCGGCAGCGCCAGCGGCGGAGAAGATTGTGCCGGCCGAAATTCTTTCCAAGCCGACTCCCATTTACACCGAAGAAGCCCGCGCCAAGCGCATTGAGGGTGAGGTGCTTCTCGAGACTGTTTTTGAAGCAAGCGGTAAAATACGCGTCCTCAGAGTGGTTCGCGGACTCGGGCATGGTCTGGACGACGCGGCGGTACACGCCGCGGAGCAGATTCGATTCAAGCCAGCCCTGAAAGACGGCCAGCCCTCGGACTCGACCGTCGTTTTGCACATCATTTTTCAGTTAGCGTGATCGTCTCCCAGAAGGTTCTTATGCGCATCGTTGGTTCGGGGTCCGTCCTGGGTCTGGTTCTGTTGGCGTCTGTTTTCTCGGCCACCGCTCAAGATACTCCCTCTCCCGCGGCACCACCGGCTTTGAGTTCCACCTCCGCACCTCCGGCCGCGCCCGCGAGCGCGCCAGTGCAGAGCCCTGAACCTCCGCCTCCGGCCGCGGCCACGCTCAACGACGTGCTCGACCGCGTGGTGCAGCGGGAGCACTTGTTCATGGCGCAGATGCGTCACATGCACCCTATGGTCGAGACCTACTTGCAGGACCTCAAAAACGATAGCTCCGGGAATACGACTCCGGTGAAAGACGCGTATTTTCTCGGCCGCCTCGACATGACCGACGGCCCGGAGGACGTTTCTTTCGTTGGCCAGCCCGGATTTGGCCATCGCATGCTCAGCAAGTTGACCGGGGTCTACTCTCTGCACTACCTTCCCATGGGCTTCGCCCAGATGGTGTTGCTCGACACCGATTTCCAGAGGAGGTTCTATAACTTCAACTTCGTGCGCCGGGAATTTCTGGGCGAACTGCGTTGCCTGGTGATCGATGTTCAGCCCAAGGAAGGCCAAAAAACCGCGCGATTCATGGGCAGGATCTGGGTCGAAGACCAGGACTATAACATCGTCCGCTTCAACGGTACTTACTATCCCCAGCCCAAGATCAATTTCTTTTTCCACTTCGACAGTTGGCGCCTGAACATGCGGCCTGGAACCTGGCTGCCGGCCTACGTCTACACCGAGGAATCGAACCTCAAGACCGGATTGTCCAAGACTCTCCACTTCAAAGCACAGACTCGGCTCTGGGGCTATGACCTGAAGGCTCTCAACAAGAATGAGGAGTTCACCCAGATCCTGATTGATTCCCCTCAGTCGGTGAATGACCAGAGCGCCGCAGCCGCCGACGCCACTCCTGTCGTGGCCCAGCGCATGTGGGAAAAGCAGGCGGAAGAGAATGCCGTCGAGCGCCTGCAAAAGATTGGCTTGCTCGCTCCCTCCGGCGATGTCGACAAGATCCTGGCGACGGTCGTCAACAATCTGCTGGTCACCAACAATATTGACCTGCAGGGAGACATCCACTGCCGCGTCCTGTTGACCGCTCCGCTTGAATCCTTCACCATCGGACACACCATCGTCATGAGTCGCGGCCTGCTCGACGTTCTTCCGGACGAAGCGTCCCTCGCCATGGTTCTGGCTCACGAACTCAGCCACATCGTCCTGGGACACCCCTTCGACACCAAGCTTGCCTTCAACGACAAACTGTTCTTTCCCGACGAAGAATCTTTTCAGCGCCTCGACTTCAAGCAGAGTTCGGCGGATGAGGAAGCGGCTGACACCAAGGCTCTGGAACTCCTGAAGAACTCGCCTTACAAGGACAAGCTGAGCAATGCTGGATTGTTTCTGAAGGCTCTGCAACAGAAGGGGCCCGAGTTGCCCAATTTGATTCGTCCGCACTTGGGGAACAGTTTTGCAGGGAGCAAGACCATCCGCATGTCGAGCCTTCTGGCATCCGCCCCGGCTCTCGACCAGAAGCGCCTCGACCAGATTGCGGCCCTTCCCCTCGGCGGCCGCATCAAGGTCGATCCCTGGACCGATCGCGTAGAACTGTCCAAGGCCAAGCCCGTAGCCCTGACCTCCGCCAAAGAGAAAATGGAGTTTGAGATCACTCCGTTCTTCCCCTACCTCACCCGCTATTCCAGCGCGGGCACGGAGAAGGTCGCTCTCACGACATCGACGCCGTCAGGCGCTGAGCAAAAATAGTTTGTCGGGAAAAAGGGCGGGCGGGGATAAAGCTTAAAAGCCTTCGTGCGACAGGATGGAATTCGTAGAGCGCTCCTGCGCTCTCTGCCGCACCCTTGCCACGAATTTCTGGATTGCAGCTTACTGAATCGAGCTGCCAACCTGGGAAAACACATTGTTGGCATTCGAGCCGATGAGCCGGATCGTGCCCACGACAATTACCAGAATCACAGCCAACATCACCGCGTATTCTGCAATGTCCTGACCACGCTCATCCCTCCAAAGCTGCTGCAGACGTTTTGCCACGGGGCTCCTCTTTTCTTTTTCTCACTTCTGCGGACTTGGCCCCCTGCGATCAGGGCACCTTGGATCGTGCCTACCCAACCGGCAGTTTTCCCTAGGCTGTCCCAAAATTCTAGCTTCCACCCCCGCTCCCGCCAATAGCACCAAAGTGCCACCGACCAGGAGGCGGCCCGCGCTCAAGCGATGGTCTTCAGAGGCAGGGCCTGATTCACTGCAAACAAAGCCAGTTCCAGGCGGGTCGAGACCCCCAGTTTGTCAAAAATATTGCTCAGATGGTGTTTCACGGTATCTTCGCTGATTTTGAAATATTCCGCTATTTCCTTGTTTGAGTACCCCGCCACCACGGCCGAAACGATCTCCAGTTCCCGCGGGGTGAGGCCGAATTTCTTCTGCCGGGCCTCATCATGCGAAGACTGCATCAGCGTGCGCAGGTACTGCACCAGGTTCGAAACGCTCTCTCTTCCTACCCAGTATTCTCCCGCCATCACGGTGTGAATGGCCTTTAATAACAGCTGGGTGGCCGAATCTTTGAGCACCACTCCGCGGGCGCCCAGTTGCAGAGCTTCTACAATCTGGCTCTTTTCCGCCGCCGCCGTCAGCAAAATCACACGCACTGGCGTCGCATTCGCCGGCATGCTCAGGTCCCGCAAAGCTTCCAGCCCGGGGTGCTTGGGCATCGCCAGATCGAGCAGCAGAATGTCCGGCTTCAACTGTCGCGCCAGCTTTACCGCCTCGGCGCCATCCGAGGCTTCCCCCAGAACTTTCAGGTCGGCTTCCGCCTCCAGTAAGCGCCGCAGACCATCACGAAAGATAGGGTGATCATCAGCGATCACCAGGCGAACCTGCTGCGGCTTTTTAAAGTTCATGATGCACTTCCCTGGTTTCGAGGCACGGTGACTTCCAGGCGCGTTCCCTGTCCGGGATTTGATTCTACAGTGAGTTCGCCGCCAATCAAACGCACACGTTCCATAATGATCATAGGCCCTATCCCCGATTCTTCCAGTTGGTCATGGATGTAGCGGCCGGCAAAGGGGAAACCTTTCCCGTCGTCTTCCATCGTCAGGCTCCATTTTTCGTGGTTCGATCCCAAGCGTACCAGCGTGTGCCGCGCACCGCTGTGTTTCCTCACGTTGACCAGCCCCTCCTGCACGATGCGCAGGGTCTCGCGGCATACCCGCTGCGGCATATCCAGGTTCTCAAGATCGGTGACGAAGCGCGCACTGATTCCCGTTTCCCGCTGAAAGCGTTCGACCGCGTCGTTCAGCACCCCGAGCAACCGTTGCGCATCCACGTCGATCGCTTTCATCTGCTGCATCAGTTCCCGCAGCTTGAGTACTTCCTCGCGTAGCAATCCCTGGATTCGCCCTAATTCTGCATCAATCGGCTTGCCGGCCTCGGCTTGTCGGCGTAACACGTCCACCTGCATTTCGACTGCAATCAGCGATTGCACCGCACCATCGTGCAGTTCCCGCGCAAAGCGGGCACGCTCCGCCGCTCCCGCCCGCCGTCGCAGCCGGTGCAAAAGGTAAACGTTGTAGACTGCAGGACCGACCTGGTGCACCATGTTCAGCAAAAAGCGGAGTTCCTCCTGCTTCTCGCCCCGCCACGACGGGTTGAACAGGAATACCCGACCTCGCCACTCGCGCCCAAACAGAAAAGCAACCGTGATCAGCGAGTCAAATGGCCGAGCCTCCCGCAGTTGAGAGAGCGGAGCCAGGTTCGCTACTGGCACCGGATTGCCACTGTCATCCAATGCCAGCGTCGTCCATCGATGCCCGTCGAAAGAGGCGTAACACGCTTCTCCCGGAAAGTCCTCCAGATAGGTTTTCGCGTCTCGCGAACCCGATTCCAGCCAGCGGAGTTCAGAGGGTACGCTGTCTTGGTCTAATTCTCCCACGAAGACCCGGTGGCTGTGCGTTTCCTGGGATGCCACCAACGCTCGCGGTGCCCCATACATCGATAGGGCTTCGCGGAAAATCTGTTCAAGGGTCCCCGTCAGACCCGCTTCCACCCGCACCCTCGACAAAGTCCCAGTCACTACCGCCTTCTCCGCCCGCAGATGCTTCTGCTGCTCGGCCAGGTATCCCAGCAACAAACCCATCACCAGCAGGTAGACCGACAGCATGAATAGCCGTTGCGGTTCAAACGTTCCCGCATTCACTCGCAGGCCGAGCAAACCCCGCCACGCCGCAGATCCTCCCGGTCCGAGCCACACGTGGATCAGAACGTAGCTCTCGATCCACAGAAGCGCGACCTCCGCCGCAGCCGTGCCCAGCGTTTCCCAAAGTCCCCATCGGTACGCCGCCGCCGCCAGCACGAAAAAGAAGAAAAGATAAAAGGGTGCCCTCGGCCCTTCCGCGAAGATTGAAATCAAAGCTGGCCAAAGGACATCCCCGGCATGAACCAGAAGACGAAACCCTGCCGTCGACTCCTGCCTCCGCCGCAGGAGCATCAGGATGAGGATGCCGTTCGCCAAATAGAATACGAACAGACCGTAAGCCGCCCAGGAATTCCCCAGTTCGGTAGGATCCATGCGGATCGCCACCAAAGTCGAAACCGCCAGAAACACGCGGGCAGTCGCCAGCCACCGCTCAATCCGGCGCGTCTCGCCCGGATCAGGGGGGATTCTCTGCCTCCATGAATGTCGGTAGCTCTCAACCTGAGGATTCAATCGAGTCCATCTCCACGGACGAGGCGGCTTCGCTGCATATTATTGAATAAGAAAACTTTACCGGCAAGTGAGACTCTAGCCACACCCTTGGGTCGGGGGGCCCGGACCAACCCCTAGGTTACTACGGTAACCAGTGTAGTCTGGCGATCCCGTCTAGAATGGCTGCAGAGGAGTGTCTTGAGCAAGCAATCCAAACTGTGGTTGGCGGCGGTGGGTGGATTGTTGGCGGCGTTAGTGCTGGCGGCTCTGCTTCTGCCCCGAACCTTTCGCTTGACCGCTTTCAGCGACGTCATCCAGTGTTTGTTGCTGGTTTCCGGCACGGCTGCTTTCGTCCCTCTTGCCGTGCGCGCCCGGGGACGCGTGCGACTATTCTGGTCGCTCATCACCCTCGGCATTTCTTTCTGGCTCATTTATCAACTGCTTTGGACCTACTACGAAGTCATTCTGCGCCGAGACGTACCCGACCTCTTCGCCGGAGACATCATTCTTTTCCTGCACATCGTCCCCCTGATGGCCGCGCTCGCCCTGCGCCCCCACGTTTCCAGGGACGAATACGCCGCTCGCATAGGACGGCTTGATTTTGCGCTCTTGCTGGTCTGGTGGTTCTATCTGTATTTCGTAATCGTGATCCCATGGCAGTATGTCGTGTCCGATGTAGAAGCGTATAACCGGCACTTGAACGCGGTCTACATCTCCGAGGAAGTCGCGTTCCTGGTTGGTTTGTGCGCCTGTTGGATCACCAGCAAAAGCGAATGGAAAGCGCTCTACGCGGGCTTGTTTGGCATGAGCTTTTGTTATGCGGTCAGTTCCACCGTCGCCAACTGGGCCATGGCCCGCAGCCTGTACTACAGTGGCAGCCTTTACGACATTCCCTATGTCGCCTCGATGGCTTGGCTAACTTGGATTGGCCTGCGCACCAAGGTCGAGAAGCCAACCGCGGATGCCCAAGAGGTCTCCGCGCTCTATGGCGTGTGGGTTGCCCGTTGCAGCATGATCGCGGTATTCTCCCTGCCCCTGTTCGGCTCCTGGGCCATGTTGGATATTGCAATCCCGGCTCGCGTCCGCGTGTTTCGGCTCGCTCTGACTCTGGTCGCCGCATTCTTCATGGGTGTGATGGTTCTCGTCCGCCAGCATCTCCTCGATGACGAATTGATCCACTTACTGAACCACTCACGGGAATCTTTTGAAAATCTGAAGCGTCTGCAGGCGCAGATCCTTCAGTCGGAAAAACTGGCTTCGATCGGTCTGTTGGTGGGTGGTGCGGCGCACGAACTCAACAACCCCATTACCGCCATGCTCGGCTATTCGGACATGCTCCTCAGCACGCAACTCACCGCGGAGCAGCAACCCCTCGCCGCCAAGATCGGCCAATATGTCCGACGTACGAAGTCCTTGGTCGCCAGTCTCATCAGCTTCGCCCGGCAAACGCCCGCTCCCAAAAGTCCTCTCGATCTCAACACTCTGGCGCGCACCGCCGTCAAGCTGACCCAGCCCCAGTGGGAGGCGCTCGAGATCGAGGTTCGCACTCAGTTCGATTCTGCTTTGCCCAAGGTCTTAGGAGATTCGAATCAGTTGCTTCAGGTCTGCCTGCAAGTCATCGCCAACTGTCTGCACGTGCTGAGCGAGCGCGACGGCCGGGTCTTGACCGTCACCACCGGGCGGGACGGCGGCATCGCCGTGCTTCAGATCACCACCGAAGCCATACCTTCCTCGCCCTCGGCCAGCGGGGAACCCTCTTCCCCAATCAGTCCCGAAGACGGTCTGGGCTTGAGCGCATGTCAAGGCATCCTGCAGGAGCACCACGGTCAAATCTCCCGCGAGCGCCGCGAAGACGGTGCCATGGCGCTGCGGGTGGAACTTCCCGTCACCGAGTCAACTCCGACAAAGACAAAAGAATCTACGGTGCCGGTGCTGTGGCAATCTCGACCGTACGCTTAAGTTGGCCACAGGCTGCATAAATATCCCGCCCTCGCGGTCGCCTCACAAACGCTGGAATTCCGGCCTCCCGCAGAATGTTCTGAAACGCCACGACCCGGTCCGCCTCAGGCGTCGTAAACGCAATCCCCGGACCCGGATTCAACGCAATCAGATTCACCTTCGAGCGCATCCCGCGCAACAACTCCGCGACTTCCTTCGCATTCTCTGGCTCGTCATTCACTCCCCCCAGAAGCACGTACTCAAACGTGATCCACTCCCGGGTTCGCAGCGGGTACGCCCGGGCAGCCGCCATCAGCAATTCCAGATTCCATTTCTTGTTCAGCGGCATCAGTCGCGTGCGCAATTCGTCGTTCGAAGCATTCAATGAAATGGCTAATTTCGGCCGGATCTTCTCCCCGCCAAAGTCATGAATGCGCGGCACGATCCCCGCCGTAGATACCGTCATCCGCCGCTCCGCAATCCCCACTTCTTCCACCAGCAGCCGTGCCGCCTTCACGAAATTCTCGTAGTTCAGGAATGGCTCGCCCATTCCCATGAACACCAGGTTGATGCGGTCCTCCGGCGGCGAAACCTTCTGGTCTTTGAGGACGGCGCACACCTGCCCCAGAATCTCCCCTGCGGTCAGGTTGCGCTTCACCCCCAGCAGCGCCGTCAGACAAAACTGGCAGTCCACGGCACACCCCACCTGGCTGGATATGCAAATCGTCGACCGCCCCTGATTCTGTCCCTGAGAGCGTTTTGGTTTGAGCCCCTCCTCTGGTCTCTGATCTTGCGCCTGACTTTCTTGCTGCTCTGAGGTGGCGCAGCGCTTCAGCGCTGCGGTTCGCTCCTGTTCTGCTCGGACTTTAGCCCCTGAGGCACTCAAGCCGGAACTCTCGCCGAACCGCTCCGCCTGATCCCCCGCCTCGCTCCCATCCCCCGCTTCCCCGCCATCCCCCTCCGGCATCCACACAGTCTCCACACTCTGCCCATCGGGAAACCCAATCAGATACCGCACCGTTCCATCCTGCGACACGAATTTCCGTTCAATCC
>JBARBI010000196.1:0-5101 GCA_049792875.1 Candidatus Sulfotelmatobacter sp. | reverse complement strand
ATCATCCTCGGTCAATCGACCCGACATATTGCCTCCGATCTTGCAGTTGCGGGCGCTGCTCAGAAGGGTAAGGCACGCTACCTCGAGGCCGTCAGGCCAGGTGTTTTCGGTGTGCTCAGATAACCGGTCACTTTGTTCTTGTCGACTGTAAAGACAACCACTTCATAGAGTTGCCGGTTGCGCCCCGTGTAAAACTGCAACGGCTCGGCCACACCCCGATCCTTTTTTTCAATCACCCGGTCGTCAGCGATCACGTTGAGCGTGAATTTGCCTTTCTTCGCATCAGCCTTTTTCAGCTGCAAGCCAATGGTTGAGAGTTGGGTTGCGTGCTCGCCTTTAGACAAGCTGAATTCGTAGTAGTTGCGATCACCGCGATGCCGGAGTTCTTCTAGATCTTCGCGCGTACGGGCAATCAGACTGCTTTGTCCGGTCAGATCGCCGATCGCGCGATCTAGCTTCACCTTCGTAGACTCGAGGTCGGTGCGGGTTGCGGCGATTTCCTTCTTCGTCCCGCTCAGTTCGGTTTGCACGTTGGCTACCTCAAGGGTGACCTGATCGACTGCCTGATTCTGCTGGTTCTGCCGGTCCTGCATGCGTCTCTCGAAGGATCGTTGGTTCTGTCGCAACTCGGTCGTCGTACCCGCGTATGCCGCTTGCAGTCCTCGCTCGGTGATGCCTAGCTGCTGTGACAAGGCATGATTGGACGTCTTGAGGTCGGCTTCTGTCGCAGCTTGGCGCTGCTGCAGGTTTGCAATCGCCGCTCTCTGGGCCACGGCGAGCGACGCCAAACTGCTGCGCGTCTCGGAGATGTAGTACGACGACAAGATCACGTAACTCGCTGCAGCGATCAGCAGCGCATATCGCAAAAGCCAATGGTTTTCAATGTTCGGGGTTTGTACAGGAATCTGCTCTTCCACGTCAGGTGTACTCATTGGCTTTCCTCTCTGCCGGAGAACGATGCAAACCACCTACCAAACTTCCGCGGTCGTAAGTCGATAGCCGCCTGTGATAACGACAGTTTCCACGTGCCCCCATTTGGGCAGTGCTCGTACAAGGGCAGACGGCTGTAGCTGAAGGGTCGCGAACTACACGCCACGGCAGCCCCTTGCCCGTGTCTTACGTTTGGCAGCGAATGTGCATGCTGTGAGTTCGTCGCAAGGAAGTTTCGGATTTATCACGTCTTCTTCGAGGAAACTGGATGACGCGTCCATGAAACGGCTGACTGTGTTTTCGAGTCTAATGTTCACTCTTACTCTGTTTTGTTTAGGCCAGGGTTCTCAACGCGCTAATAGCGCTTCGATCCACGGTAACAAAGCAATCGTCGGTCATCTCGAGATCCCTCGGCTCCACCTCTCTGTTGTTGTTCTCGAAGGTGCGACCCCGGACATTCTTGCTGTTGCAGCAGGACACATTGAGGGTACTTCTCTTCCGGGCCCCTCCGGAAATATGGGGATCGCGGCTCACCGCGATACGTTCTTCGGATCGCTAAGAGAGATTCGACTGAATGACATCATCACCGTAAAAACAATCAATGGCAACTTTCGCTACTTGGTGAATCGCACAGAAGTTGTCGCACCCACCGACATTGAAGTGCTACACCAGACGAGCAATGCAGAACTGACCTTGGTGACTTGTTATCCGTTTCGGTATAGAGGGCCATCACCGAAGCGTTTCATAGTTCATGCTAGATGCATTAGAGATGCTAGTGTCCTGTCATCGGGCGATCACTCAGAGCTGGACGGTGAGTGAGTTCGCATCGCACGCGCTCACTCGAGCAGAACCGGTTGAAGGGTGGGGCACGCAGCTTTGACGAATGAGAGATCGAAGGAAAAACTGCACCATCGAGAACCAACTCATGAAGTTGTGCAAGCGAAAGATGACGCTCGAAAAACGTGGAGTATGCGCTGCCGCATGGACATGTTTTGCAAGCCTTACCGCGTTGCCTTCGTCCTAGCCCTGGCTGCTCTATTGTCCGCGTGGACCTGCTCGGCAGTGGTCAATCTCGACAATTGTCGCGACGCAGTCCTGTATCCAGTGATTGGCGCACTCTCGCCTAACCCAATTCCTGCTGACATGGTTTCAGGGGTATTGAGTGTAGAGGGAAGCGGCTTCGTTCCCGAATCCGAAATCTTGTGGAACAAAAATCCTCTGCCGACGACGTTCATCGATTCACGTCATTTACAAGCAGCAGTCACGCAGGAAACATTTGATCCGTACGGCGGCTCAGCCGGAAAGAATGTATTGATTACGGTAAGATCGCCAGGAAGCACCTATGTAGTGGGGTGTGCTAACGGGGGGAACTCTAGCACGCTGCTCCTCGAGGTTGATTAGCGGGCCAATCGGTTTTTCGTCACCATTCAATCCACTTGTTGTTGGTGTCCCAATTGGACCGCCTTGCGCGGATCTTGTTGGCTTGTTCTGCCCACCGGCAGTAACGATTGCTTGCCTGTCTCGCTCTTAGGGATGCCCTGACGTGATTACGCGGATTGCGCCACACGATCTGCAGAGACATACTCTGCGAACCAATCTTTTGTTTTTTGCTAGAGATCATCGCCAACTCCCAGCTGATCCCTCGGGCCTGCTCGTCGCGGCCGAAGCCTTTCGCTGGGCTTCTACTTCGTTCATAGCCGCCATGAGTAGGATTTCTGCGAGTGAAAATCGATGAACCGTGTTTTGCGTGATCTTGAACATAATCGATACCATCCCGATACACGCCCGATGTAACGCAGTTCGTCTGCCAATCCTCGATCCGTCCAAGTTCATGACGCTGTGATGCTGCGCCCAAATTTGTGTCACAGCGGCTGCCCGGCAGTGGTCAATGCCGCAATACGGGCAGCCTCCAGCGGAGCAGCTCGCATATAGGTCCTTGCTGAGGAGCACATTGCAGCATGCGAGTTTGGAAGCCAGAGTGCGATTGCTGTCATGGAGAGGCTCCTAAGCGTCACTCTCAGGCTGTGCGAAACCATAAAGCGAGCAAAGTTTATGAATGAACTCTGGAAGTTTCCAGCGTTGTGGATGGTTGTGGCGGCAACATGGCTGGTTCCCCCATGTTTTGGGCAGTCGTCTACGGCTAGCGAAAAGGCCAAGATCGGTCTTCGTTCTGTGAATGAGCCAGCGATCTGCGGTGAGTCCAGGTCCGAGAGCGGCGTTAAAGAGGCTCTCCACCTGATCTGCGTTCGACAACCCATAGCGACTCGGAACAACAACGTTCGGAGCGCGATCGTCATCGGTTTCGTTGGAGGGTTCGTCAAGCACGATGACATGAACCATCCTGAGGTACAGTTTGCTGCGTGGCTGCGTGAGAGCCATCCGTCAATTGGGCATGTAGAAGTGTTCTCGAACCACGACGGGAAACACGCTCTTCGACGAGTACTGCAATTGCTGGACACCGATGCAGATGGGCTCGTTAGTTCTGACGAAAAAGACCGAGCCAAGATCATCATCTACGGCCACAGTTGGGGTGGTTCGCAGGCAGTCACGTTGTCACAGGAGTTGGAGCGACTGGATGTACCAGTGTCCCTCACGATCCTGGTGGACAGCGTCCATAAACCAGGTCACGACGATGCGCTAATTCCGCCGAACGTTCGGAATGCAGTCAACTTCTACCAGACAAAAAGTTTCATTCATGGTCGATCGCGCATTCGCGCATCTGATCCGAACCGCACAAACATGATCGGCAACTTTCACCTGGCCTATCAGGACCGTCAAATCAATTGCGAGAACTATTCCTGGATCGCCCGCCACCTGAACAGGGGACATCACGAGATCGAGAATGACCCGCGCGTGTGGGAGCAGATTTCGTCCCTAATCGACTCAGAACTGTTGGAAGGAACGTCGCCACTGGAAGCATCTCTGCCGACGTCTCCGCAGGCATTGAAGTAGGAAAGAGGATGGGAGGGACGAAAGGAAAAGACCATGCGCACTGCAACGTTAAATCCGTTGACTCACGAGAAGCCTAAATTACATCGCGTGTTCATGCACTGGGTGGTAATCACCGATACGAACGGAAACAGGCGGCCTCAAATGCGATGGCGGGCCAACTGAGAAGCATGTCCACCACGACTGCCTCGGTGCCGCCTGCGGATGTTGCTCTTCATTTAGGTTACGCCCTACTCCTGACAATCGGCACATTTTGTTGTTTTGGTCCGAGCCTCTCTGCTCAAGTATCCGGTTCCCAAACGGCCCAGGAGCTGCCCAAGCAGTGGCAGTCCACGACGGACCTGAAGAGCGACGATCTTCCTGAACGTATTCCCGTGCGCATCATCGAAAGCCATAGCCAGAATGGCGACCGGACGCTGGACAAGCGATCCGTCGAGATCCGCGGGACCGATGGACATTTCGAACCTTATCAGGACGTCGAAAGGGAAACCCTGACCGTCGATGCTGCCACCGTAAGAACCACCATGCGCACCTTCGCTCGGGATGTAAATGGGAGGAAAGCCCTCGTGCAGGTAACGGAAGAGGAGAAACAGATTCTGCCCGGCGAGGACTCGAAGATAGTGCGCGCTACCTACAACCCCGATGTCAATAAGCGGCTTCAGCCAGTACAACGCGAAATCGTGGAGACGAAAAAGATTGGGAACGATCTGGAAGAAACGAACACGACGGTCATGCTCGCCAGCCCCAACGGTGGTTTAGCTCCAGCTTTCAAGACGCACGAGCTCCGTAAGCGAGCCGCGAACGGTGCAGTGGAAACTGAAAAGACTACATGGATTCCGGACGTTAACGGAAAGTGGCAAGTGAGCGAGATACGGCAACATATCCCGACGCAAGAAGCCAAAGACCACCAGATCGAGGAGAGAGTATTTCGGCCCGATGCGGAAGGAAAGCTAGGTCAAATCTCTCGTGTGGTAAGCCAGGAGTCTGAGAGCACTTCGGGAGAAAAACGCAGCGTCGTGGAAACCTATTCCATCGATGTCCCGGGTACCACGCGGGACGGTCGACTGCACCTCGTTGAGCGCAAAACCAGTACCGGGAGTTCGAGATCCACTAGTGAGCAAGCAACCGAACAAAGAGTCGAACAGATCAATCCAGGGGATCCCGACGCCGGTCTCCGTGTGACCGTATTGGTCGACGGCAAGGTCGTTCCCGGTCCCTCGGG
>JBARBI010000195.1:0-4965 GCA_049792875.1 Candidatus Sulfotelmatobacter sp. | reverse complement strand
GGTGCGATGCTTCCGATGTTCGCGCGGCGGCCCATCGTGCTGGGCGGTCTAATCGCGCCAGTGTTGTGGTCGGGCCTGCTCCACTCAATCATCGGACTTCTCAATCCTGTACTGGAGAGCCACATCGATTGGTTTTGGTTTATCGCCTCACAAATCGCGTTTGGTGTCGTCGCGGGAATCGTCGTCATGCGGCAATCGCGTGTGCGGACGCGCGAAAACATGCCGTTCGCCTTGCGAGCAGGGATTGAAGCCCCGGGAGCGATTCCACCCCGAGGGAACGGAGACGAACAGCCGTGAAGTCATTTCGGAATTCATGCTTGTTTGCCGCGCTGCTCGCGATGCTGGTCTCCGGTTGCGGATCGCCGCACGGGCAGCCCCGCAAAGGCTCTGAAACCATCGCCCCAAGTGAAGTCTGGGAATTCAGCACTCTTTACGGAGAAAACTGCGCGGGTTGCCATGGCACGGAAGGCAGAGGAGGCGCGGCGATGGCACTTGCTAGTCCGGTCTATTTGGCGATCGCGGACGACACGGAGATTCGTAAAGTCATTGCTAGCGGCGTCCGTGGAACTGCGATGCCGGCATTCGCCGAAAGCTCCGGGGGAATGCTGACCGATAAGCAAATTGATGTGATCACGAACGGAATCCGAACGCGTTGGAGCCAGCGCGGAATTCTCGACGCGGCCAATCCGCCTTCCTACGCAACGAAATCCACGGGCGATGCCCGGCGAGGCGAAGACGCCTACAAAACCTATTGCGAATCCTGTCACGGGCCGGGAGGTAGCGGCGGAGCCAAGGGCAGTTCCATCACGGACGATTCGTTCCTCGCGCTGGTCAGCGATCAAGGGCTCCGCACGGCCGTCATCATGGGCCGTCCCGAGTTGGGTGCGCCCGATTGGCGCGGCAACGTGCCGGGCAAGCCGATGTCCGAACAGGAAGTCACCGACGTAGTGGCGTGGCTGGCGTCGCAGCGAACGAAAAATCCGGGACGACCGTATTCCGCTTCGAATTACACGGAGCATTAGGAGTCTGATGATGGCAAATGAAAATCTCGTTTCCCGGCGCGGGTTGCTCATGAAATTGGGCATGCTCTTCAATGGCGTCGTGGCCGCCGCTCTGGCGGCGCCGGTTGTGGGTTTTCTTCTGTCGTCTGTTACTCGCGGCCGTGCCAACGGTTACCTGTCTTGGGTTCGGCTAGGCACGGTCAGTGAATTTCCCGAAGGCGAGACGCGCCTTGCGACGTTTCGCAATCCGTATGTGACTCCGACCGACGGCAAGACGGCCGACACAGCATGCTGGGTACGGCGCATCGCGGGAGACCAGTTCCAGGTCTTTGCGATCAATTGCGCGCACCTGGGGTGCCCGGTTCGTTGGTTTCCGCAATCCGGTTTGTTTATGTGCCCGTGTCACGGCGGGGCGTATTACCGCGACGGTGGTCGCGCGTCGGGTCCGCCCGAGCGTGGGTTGTTCGAGTATCCCTACAAAGTTCAAAACGGTCTTCTGACGATTCAGGCCGGTGAGCTGCCCACTCCGGGCGGCGCGATCGCGTTGCTCAAAGGGAAGGCACCATGCAGCGCAAATAACGGTTTGATTTCCATCGAAAGCGGACCCCTGTCCGCGTCAAGCGAAGCGGATGGGTTGCTCGGAAGGAAGAAGACATGGGGTTGATCGCACAAGTCGGGCAATGGTTTGACCACCGTTTGCAGTTGGCGGCTCCCATCCGTGAAGCGGCGGAGCATCCAGTCCCACGGAACACGGCGAGTTGGTTCTACGTATTCGGCAGCGCGGCGCTGACGGTTTTTCTGCTGCAACTCGTCACGGGAATTCTCCTGGCGCTCATCTACGTTCCCTCCGCTGGGGAGGCGTGGAGCAGTCTGCAAGCGCTGAACCACGATGTAACGCTCGGTTGGTTTATCCGGGCGATGCATGGATGGGGATCGAACTTCATGGTAGCGATTGTCCTCATTCACATGGTGCAGGTGTTTCTTTTTGGAGCGCACAAGTTTCCGCGCGAGCTCACGTGGATCATCGGTGTTTTTCTTTTGTTGATGACACTCGGAATGGCTTTCACCGGGCAAGTGCTGCGTTTCGATCAAGACGCTTATTGGGGGCTTGGAATCGGCGCGTCGATCGCGAGCCGCGTGCCTATCATCGGACCCGCTGCCGTGAAGTTGATGCTCGGCGGCCCCATTATCGCAGGCGCCACGCTCTCGCGATTTTTTGCGCTGCACGTTTTCGTGATTCCTGGAATGCTGATTGGATTTGTGTGCCTGCATCTCTTGATGGTGCTCAAGCTGGGAATCAATGAATGGCCGATGCCGGGTCGCGTCGTCAAAAAATCGACCTACGTCGCGGAGTATCACGAACTGACGAGGAAAGATGGCGCGCCGTTCGTTCCCTACGCGGTGTGGAAAGATCTGTTCTTCGCCGCCTTCATTCTTTTAGCAGTAGCCGCTTGTGCCCTTTACTTCGGTCCGTTCGGTCCAACTGGGCGCCCAGACCCCACGGCCATCCAGACCGCGCCAAAGCCAGATTATTTCTTCTTGTGGCTCTACGGCCTGCTTTCTTACCTGCCGGCGTCGATGGAGACACCGGCACTTCTGATTGGTCCGGTAGTGGCCATCGCCGGCCTGGTTCTCCTTCCCTTTTTATCGGGCGAAGGAGAAAAGAGCTGGCGCCGCCGTCCCATAGCCGTTTTGACGGTTCTGCTGATTGCCCTGACGCTCGGAACACTTACTCACCTCGCCGGCTTCACACCGTGGAGCCCGCATATGAACGCTTGGAGTGGCGATCCGATCCCGGAAACATTTCTGCACGGCAGAACCTCGCTTCAACGGCAAGGCGCGCTGATTTTTCAAGTGAAGCAGTGCCGCAACTGTCACTCGCTGGGCGAGAGTGGAGGGCAGAGAGGTCCGGCTCTGGACCGGGTAGCCGTGCGTCTTACGCAGGATCAACTCATTCGCCAGGTAATTCAGGGGGGCGGCAACATGCCTGCCTACGGAAAAAATTTGAGTCCCTCGGAGACCACCGCCCTTGTTGCGTTTCTCGAAACGTTGCATCCGGCAGCACAAACTCCAGCGCGCGACGCGTCCCGCGAAATGGTCAATCGCGACACGGGCCAGAAAACACCTGGACAATAGGGCGACACTCGATGGAACACATACATTCCGCCGCGTTCTCATCTTCCTTGATCGTCGCGCTCTTGATTCTCACAGCGTTGATTTACTTGTGTGGATGGATTCGCGTTCGCCGCGTTGGTGTGGAGACGATTGCGGGATGGCACGCCACGAGTTTTCTCGCCGGTTTGTTCTGCATTGGTATCGTTGTGGCTTCACCGGTAGCAGCGCTCGATCATGAACTGCTGACGGCGCACATGGTCCAGCATTTGCTGTTGATGACTGTGGCTCCAGCGTTCCTCCTGCTTGGCGCACCTTTGTTCACGCTGTTACATGGCTTACCGCAAACACGTGTGAAGTCCGTTGCGTTTGCTACATTTCGATGGGCGCGCGTGGCACGACTCGGGAAACTGTTGGGACAACCCGTGTTTTGCTGGATCGCGGCCACGGCAACACTTGTGGCGTGGCACGTTCCGGCGTTCTTTACCATCGGATCGCAATCGGAAATCTGGCACGTTGTGGAGCATGCAAGCTTTTTCGCTGCCGGGCTTCTCTTCTGGTGGCCGGTGATCCGACCCTGGCCGAGTGCAGAGGCGTGGCCGCGATGGTCTACGGTTCTCTATCTTTTTCTCGCCACCCTGCCCTGCGATATCCTTTCCGGATTTCTTGTGTTTTGCGACCGTGTCGTATACACGGCGTATCTATCCACGCCCCAGCACTTTGGGATTTCCGCTCTCGAGGACCAGCAGCGCGCAGGCGCACTGATGTGGACGTGCGTGACCCTCGTGTACCTGTTAGCCGCAGCGATTGTCGCGGTGCGGCTGCTGTCGGTGGGAAGTGCGGGGGAAAATGAGCCGATGCCAGCGGAATTGTCCGTCACGGTCGCCCCACACGCCGGTCAACAAAGCGTGGAGGTTGTCTGAATATGTCCAGTGAGCCACTTCTTGCGGTTTATCCCTTGGCTACCATCCAGCGCAACCACTCCGCGTGGTCCAGCGTCTTGCTCGACTACTGGGCGCTAACGAAGCCGGAAATTAATTTTCTGATTTGCCTGGCAACCGCGGCCGGCTTTTGCGCCGGGTGTAGCCAGCCACTCTCACACTTTCCGTGGGCGCTGCTACTGCATACTCTTCTAGGCACAGTCCTGGTCGCGAGCGGCGCGGCAGCTCTGAACCAGCTGATCGAGCGGCGGTTCGATGCGCAAATGCGCCGCACCGCTCGTCGGCCGGTTGCGGCTGGTCGAATCGAACACCTCCATGCGCTGATTTTCGGAACGGTGTTGTCGCTTGCGGGAAGCATTTATCTGGCGCTCGCCGTGCGGCCGGCCGCGAGCCTGCTTGCCGCGCTGACCCTCGGTAGCTACCTGTTTATATACACCCCGATGAAGCGTCGCAGTCCGTTGTGTACGCTCGTGGGTGCATTCCCCGGCGCTATGCCGGTGTTGATCGGATATGTCGCCGCGACCGGGAAGCTCAACGCTCCGGCATGGCTGCTTTACGCGATTCTTTTCCTCTGGCAATTCCCGCATTTCATGGCGATTGCGTGGATGTATCGCGAAGACTATGCGCGAGCAGGCTATAAGGTTCTTCCAGAGGGAAGAGAGAAAGCACGATTCATGGGATGGCAAAGCGTGCTCCCGGCACTCGCCTTAGTGTCGATCACGTTTGCGCCGATGGCATTGCGGCACGCCAATCCGATGTTTGTCGTTGGAACGTTCCTGCTCAATGTGGGCTTCCTTTATTTTGCCGCACGACTTGCCCTAGTTCGCTCGAGCCAGTCTGCTCGCCGGCTGCTTCTGGCTTCGGTTCTTTATCTTCCTTTGGTGTTTATGTTTCAAGTGCTTGCAAGAGTT
>JBARBI010000194.1:0-4110 GCA_049792875.1 Candidatus Sulfotelmatobacter sp. | reverse complement strand
GATCTGAGCGGCACCGTGGACAGTAAGGAAATTTCGCAGCTGGAATTGAACGGGCGCAACTTCACGCAGTTAGTCACACTTACCCCGGGCGTCAGCAACCAGACCGGACAGGATGAAGGCACGGTCGGCGTCTACGGCAACGTCAGCTTCAGCATGAACGGCGGCCGCGTCGAATACAACAACTGGGAACTCGACGGCGGCGACAACATGGACAACGGCAGCAACTCCACGTTGAACGTTTATCCCAGCATCGACGCCATTCAGGAATTCAAAGTTCTCACTTCGAACTATGGCGCGCAGTATGGCCGGAACGGTTCGGGCACGGTAGAAGTTGAGACGAAATCCGGAACCAAGTCGTTCCACGGCGACGCGTACGAGTACATCCGCAACGACGCGTTCAATTCGCCTGCGTGGTTTCAGAGCGGCATAGTGCCGGAGTACAAGAAGAACGACTACGGCTACACGATCGGCGGTCCAGTCTACATTCCGGGTGTCTACAACAAGGACAAATCGAAAACGTTCTTCTTTTGGTCGCAAGAATGGCGTAAGGATATCGTTCCCGGACAGACGTTTAATGTGCCGGTTCCCAGCATCGCGGAACGGGGAGGAGACTTCACTGACCTTTGCACGGCTCCGGGCGCAGGTAAAGGAACAGGCGACTGTCCGAATACTGCGTCTCCGAATCTCTCGGGTACGTCTCAGTATCTAGCGGCTCAGCCGGTCGCGCAGGCGCTGTTGGGGATGATCCCCGCGCCAAACGGACCTGGAGCGTCAAATTGCATCCCCGGTGGCACGTTTGTTGACGGCAGCACAAACCCAAATCCGTGTTTCTTCAACGCATCCCCAGCTCAGACAACGAATTGGCGGGAGGAACTGATCCGAGTAGATCACAATTTCAGCGACAAGATACGCGCCACGTTTCGCTATATTCACGATTCCTGGCAGACCACTACGGCGGTGCCGTTGTGGACCAACCAAGGAAGCTTTCCAACGATTCAGACGGCGTTCAAGGGGCCGGGCGTAAGCCTGGTGTTCCGCCTTACCGCCACGGTTTCTCCAACCTTGCTGAACGAATTTGTGTTTAGCTACACCGCGGACCACATCATCCTCAACGACTTGGGCAATTGGCAGCGGCCAACGGGATTCAATATGACTGATCTATTCCCCGGGAACGGCGGAGGGGTGTTGCCCGGAATCAACCTGGTGGATCCAGCTGGCGCCTATGGCAATTTCGGTCAGGATGCTGGCTACATCCCCAACGGTATCTACAACTCAAACCCGACCTATACCTACCGCGACAACGTAACCAAGATCGTGGGCCGGCACAACCTGCAATTTGGCGCCTATATCGCCGCGGCACAGAAGAATGAGTTTGGCGGCGAACTGGCGGCGGGATCGTACCCGGGTTACCTGACCTTTGATCCCAGCCCGTTTCCGAAGAATACTACCGGCAACCCGTTCGCGGATTTGTTGTTGGGCAACATATCCAGCTTCGGTCAACAGGACCATCTACTCAAGTACTACAACCGCTACAAGCTGTTCGAACCCTACTTTCAGGATGACTGGCGCATCTCCAACCGCCTGACTCTCAACCTGGGACTGCGCCTCAGTTTGTACGAGACATACCGCGAGAAGGAACATCAGGCATTTAACTTCGATCCCACTCGCTACGTGCAAGGGCAGACGTCAGTGAATCAGGACGATACTGTCAATTTCCTTACTGCGAATAATCTGACTCCCTCCGTCACCAACCTGCCGAATGGAATCGTCCAGTGCGGCGTTACCGCCGGCATTCCCGCGGGCTGTATGCAGCCACACTGGTTCAACCCTGCTCCTCGTATAGGCTTTGCCTGGGATCCGTTGGGCAACGGCAAGTGGGCCATCCGTGGCGGCTATGGCATCTTCTTCGAGCACACCAACGGCAACGAAGCGAATACTGAGTCTCTCGAGAACTCACCGCCTCTTGCGACTACGGTCTCACAGAGCAACATTACCGGCTACACCAACATCGGCGGTGCGGTGGGTGGGACCCAATTTCCGCTCAGCGTGGTTTCTATCCCTTCCAAACAAGTGACCTGGCCGTACATGCAACAATGGCATTTCGACATTCAGCACGATGTTACGCACAACACCGTTGCAACGGTCTCCTATGTCGGCAGTAAAGGCACACATCTGACTCGCCAGAGCGACCTGAATCAACTGTATCCGACGGCGTCGAACCAGAACCCATATACGGCGGGCGAGGTGTTCGGGCCCTCGATCACCTATCCGAACGGAACCTCTGCGTCGTCCGATTGTGGAGCACCGAATGGGACTGGTGGATTCAATACGGATGCCTATGGTGTCCCGATGAACGGGGTGACTCCTGTCGGCGTTTCAGTTCCTTATGCAACAAACTCAGCCGGCGTACCCGTTGGGCCGGCAGTTAACCTAGGTGTGGCGGCTTGCGGCACACTCGCCGATGCGCTGCGCCCGTATCCGGGATATGGAACGATCACTCACCTGGAGTTAGAGTCTTCCTCCATTTACCATGCGCTGCAGGCATCGGTGCGTCGTAGCGCGGGCCAACTCACGTTGGGCGCGGCCTATACCTATAGTCACTCGATCGATGACTCATCCGATCGCGGCGATGGCAGCTTGGTGAATGCATACGATTTTGCCGCGAACCGCGCGAGTTCCAATTTCGACCAGCGACAGATCTTCAACTTCAGCTATGTTTGGGACGTCCCGTTCTTCAAGGGAACGGGCCTTCGCCACGCGCTCCTCGGAGGGTGGCAGTATACCGGGATTATGAGCATGGCGACGGGGAGCCCTTTCAGCGTGACGAATCCTACGGATAGCGCAGGTGTGGCCGCTGGTGTCGGGTCCGGATCGCGGGCGGACTTGGTGGGCAATCCGAACACGGGCTTCGCTCGAGTGTCGTCTCCCGGTACCGGGCCTCTCTGGTACAACCCCGCAGCGTTCGCGGTTCCCACCCCCTTGACTTTCGGCAGCTCGGGCAGGAATTTGTTGCGCAATCCGCGTCGCACCAACTTCGACATGGCTCTGTACAAACACTTCCCGATCAAGGAAAGCCTGGCCTTCGAATTCCGGGCTGAAGCCTTCAACGTCTTCAATCACACAGAGTGGAACACTATCGCCGGAGACGGCGGGTCGGCCGCAGGGGGTGGTTCTCAAAACAATTCGCTGGGCGCCGGCCAGTTCCTTTACATCACTGCCGTGCACAATGCACGCATTCTGCAACTGGCGCTGAAGTTCTTTTTCTAGACTTGACGCGACACAAAACAACGAACCCGGCCTCGCGAGAGGCCGGGCTATTCGTTGATGCCTCGGTAGCGACAGCCGCCTCGGCTGTCCCGCCCCGTTGAGTGCGCGAGTGCATGGGTCCTTCGCTTCGCTCAGGATGACAAGTTGATAATTAAGTCGCGGGACATCAAGCTAGAAGCTAGAAGCTCCCTACCCCACCTGCACCGTCTGCCGCCCGCCCACCGCTTGCAGCGCCCGCTCCAGGTCCTGAATCAGATCGTCGGAACTTTCAATCCCCACCGACAGGCGTACCATCTGTTCCGTCACGCCCATCTTCTCCCGCTGCTCGGCCGAGATCATGGCATGCGAAGTCAGCACGGGGATCGACACCAGCGACTCGACTCCTCCCAGGCTCGTGGCTAGAGTAAACAGCCGCATCGCCTCGCTCACCCGCCGCGCGTCCTCGAACGTACCTTCGACCTCAAACGTCACCATGCCGCCGCCACCGCTCATCTGCTGGCGGGCAATGGCGTGCTGCGGATGGCTTTTCAGGAACGGATAATGCACCCGCCGCACCTTCGCGTGTTGCTCCAGGAACTCGGCTACGCGCAGCGCATTCTCGTTCTGCCGCGCCACGCGCACGGCCAGCGTCTTCAGCCCGCGAATCAGCAGCCAGGCGGCATGCGGGTCCATGCAATTGCCCAGCGTCGTGCGGGTTTCCCAAATCTGATCCATCCGTTCCTGCCGACCGCAAACCACGCCGCACGTCAGGTCCGCATGTCCGCTCAAGTATTTCGTGCCCGAGTGCATCACCAGGTCGATGCCGTATGCAGCCGGGTGCTGGTTGATGGGCGTGCCAAAGGT
>JBARBI010000193.1:0-4765 GCA_049792875.1 Candidatus Sulfotelmatobacter sp. | reverse complement strand
GAACTGAAACGGACCGTGGTGGGATTGACGCAGGTCGCAATCGTGCCAGCCGACGTCAGCTTTCCAGTCGAGCGATCAATTGAGTAAGTGTCGATCGATGTGCCGTTTGTGTTGGCTAGATAGACATAGTTCCCGCTTGGATGGAACGAGAACGTACCCGCGTATTCGGTGAGAGCGAACGGAGTGCTAGGAATCGGCGTTAATGCGCCGCTGGACGCATCAATGCTGTATCCCAAAGCCGAAGCGCTTTGGTAATTGTTGGTAAAGGCCACGAGATAGAGATATTGCCCTAGTGGATCGATGGCCGCGCGCGATGGGACTCCGGTTAGCGTCATTGAGTTCAGAAGTGTAAGTGCACCTGTTGTAGAGTCGGCGGAGAAGGTCAGAAGCTGGGTAGAACTGTTGACCGCATTCGCGGCATAGGCATATTTCCCAGTTGGCTCAAAATCAAGACAGCCGACGGGAGTGGTCTGAGCGAAAGGACTGCCCGCCAATGCCGTAAGGTGTCCTGCGACGGCATCGATGCTGTAAATCTGAATTTCCCCAGAGAGCGCGCCACTGTTAACGGACGACCCCACATACAGAAACTTTCCTGCTCGATCGGTCGTGGGACAATGAAAGCTGGCGTAGTCGTTCGCGCCCGTTTGAATGTAGCCGGTCATCCTGAGTTGCCCAGAGCTGGAATTGATAACCGCTTTGGATGCAACGCGCCCTGCATCGCTCATGAAGTACAGATATCTCGGGTCAGCAAGCACCACGAATACGGCGCTTGCTGAGAATGTTCCGCTCGTGCACTGAATTGTCGAGTAGCCAGTACGCAAAGGCGTCACGTTGCCAGAACTATCGATGCTCGCGGTGAAGGGATTCACGACGGTCCACGTCGCCGTGGCAGAAACGTCCTGTGAGGAGCCGTCGGAATAGGCGAGCATCGCCGAGAGTTTCGTGGGCGCGCTTCCTCCGATTATCACGGAGGAACTCGCGGGAATGACGGCAAGCGACTGGGGAATAGGTGGGCCGACGGTTAGCGACGCGGTATTCGCGATCGTGCCGATGGCGGCCGTAATCGTTACTGGCCCGGGCTTGTGAGAGGTCACCAGGCCCTGAGAATCTACGGTCGCCAACGTCTGGTCGGAGGTGGACCACGTCGCGTTGCTGAGCGGCGTCGACGTACCATCGGAGTAGTTTCCCTTCGCGCTGAACTGATCAGTGAGCCCAGCGGCCACTGTCGCCTGTCCTGGGGATACTGTGATCGACTGCAGCGTCGGAATGGATGGAGAACTCGTATTGCTTCCGGCGCCACAAGCAGCCAGCAATCCTAGACTGGAGAAAAGGAGGGCAAGCTTCAAACGAGGGCAGAGTATATCGGCCAGATTCCGCATGGGCCTCATGATGTTTGCATCCAGCAGAAAGGTATGTGACTCCACTCACGGAAGATTCGTATCCCCGAAGTCATCGCAGGGGACCTGCCGCTGTAGGAAATTGGCAGAGGGTATCCGAGAAAGTCAACATCGCGGACACAGCGCTGTACTGCTTCTTGTTGAGAGGATCGATCTTCTTCTTTGCCATGGTCCTCTTTTCGAGATCAATATTCTAGCCAGGACGGCTTCAAAGATCCATCTCCACGGGATTCCAGCGAGGCGGTCAGCGCATGGAGTATGGACACTGCGAGAATGTGATCGGACACTAGAACCGCAAATAGCTGTGTCGCTCGATAGATCAAGGACGGTTTTGGTGCCATTCTCACCGGTAAGATCGGAGTGAAAAACAATGGTAGGTTGCGCCACGACAAGGCTTTCGTCCAAGGGCCAAGTCGTTATACCCGAAGAGATCCGCAACGAGCTCGGCCTTAGCGAGGGCGACCAATTTATCGTGATCGGCGAAGGCGATGCCGTAATTCTGAAAACCATTACCCCGCCTAAGATCGAGGAATTCGACAAGCTTCTCGGCCAAGCTCGTTCGGCAGCGAAGAGCGCTGGCATCAAGAAGGCGCATCTGAAATCTGCGATTGACAGAGTCCGACATCGCACAAAGTGAAGATCAAGACGATTCTCGACACCAACGTCTTGATTTCAGGCGTGTTTTGGAAGGGCCCTCCCTTCGGGATTCTAAAAGCGTGGCAGGGACGCCGCTTCCGCCTTGCTATATCGCTGCCCATTCTGGTTGAATACCGGCGAGTTCTCGACGAGCTTACCTCTGCATACGCAAGTGAGCTTGACCATGGAAGTGCAGGGGCCTCGCTTGCGCAGCGCTCCAGTCGAAGAACAGCGGCGTTTGTCAGAGGGGTAGAGAATACGAAAACGCTGGCGATGCTGCGTGATGCTACTTCACGCCGTCCTGAGCTCTTGTTCTTTGGCTGCTTCTGACGCGCGTTCCTCCCGATGACTGAGCGCATAAAGTACTAGCTCTACCCGGTTCGAGACGCCCAGTTTGTCGTAGATTCGCAACAGAGATTTCTTGATCGTGCCTTCCTTGACGTTTAGCTCCGCTGCGATCTCCCGGTTATTCAGGCCCTCGGCCACGAGGTTAACGGTTTGCTCTTCCCGCGGAGTAAGCACGACCTGTCCCCGCGAGTTGACGAAATGCGTCGGCGGTCCGACCGACAGTGCGTCGACCAGAAATCGCATTTGCTCCGTGTTTGTCCAAAACTGTCCCTGATAAACGCTAACGACACACCGACACAGGGACTTGAAGGGTAGCGATGCGAGGCAGAAGAGTCCGCGGGCCCCCGCTCGTAGAGCGTTGACAACCAATTCTCGATCGAAGCTGTCCATCAACAGCACAATTGCGGCCTGCGGACACGTCGAATGCACACCCCGAATGAGTTCGTACAGTTGTTGGCGGTTGTGCGTTACCCCATCCGCCATCAAGACGACGTCGGCTGGATCGGATTCCAGAACAGATAAGCACTCCGGTAGCTCAGCCGGGCACCGAGCGACTTTGAACATTCCCTGCCTTCGCAGCGCACTGCTGAGTAGTTGGGATTGCGTCTGGTTCGAATCAGCAACCAGAACACTTATGGTTTCTGAACTTAGCCCAGGAGCAGAACTCATCACAAACACTCCCTCTGCAGCACTTCTTATTATTTACTTGGGGGAGGGCCGATTATCTTAGCGCTGTCTCAACGTACGCGATAGCGCGGGGATCACAGATTAGAATTGCTAGTACCGAATCTTTCCGCACTCTGCGAAACCGTCTAGATCGTAGCGTTGGGGGAGGAACGTGTCTGTGACCACGATCACACTACAGTCCAGGTTGCAGCCTCTGTAAGACCGGTTCAAGAATGCTTAAGGGATCGCAAGGCAGACTCAACACGGTTGTGGTGTTCTTGCGTGTACCACGACGGCGCATACGATTCCAAGAGGTTGTGAAGCTCTAAGATTGCGCTTTCCAGTTGTGTCGTCTCGGGTCCCTCGTCCCGTACTCCACCCAAGCCTTGCTGAAGAGCCTGAGTAACGAGTCGTTGAGCCGGTGCGAGCATGAGCGCGCCTACCTCTGGCTCCATTAAACAACAAATGCATCCAGATTCGGTGTTAAGAAATGTAAATTCTCTTAAGTCAGATGTAAGCTGATGTAATCTGCTGATGCGAAATGCAACATTCCGACGTCTGAACGCTCCATCACTAGGCGAAACAAACCTTGCGCTTCGGTTCGAACGCAAATAACCATTCACCCACGCTCTCTAGTCTCAGACCCTTTGTGCAAGGCGACGTTTGTGGTAGGTGTTTTCCTTTTGATTGCGACCACCATCTCCATGTGCGCGTTCTACCAGTGTCGAGTCTTGAATCAAAGACAACGTATCCATGGCCGCCCCGCTCCGCCCCGCCCCAATATTTCTCGCCAGACCCTAGAGGAGTAGACCCGCGCGTCCTCTGACTGCAGTTCCGGCGGAAAACTAGCACTCTCGTGGAAACGCACTGGGGTCGCATGTAACGAAAGTGGCGTCCCACCGTCCGCATGTCCACTTTAGTGGAGTCCAGCCACCCCGTCCGTTCTCAGAACGTGCTTCTCGAAGAGACACACTCGTCGTGCCCCTCACGATTCTGCTTCAGTTCGATCCGTTACCGAACTTTCTAGGTCTTGAGAGAGTTGGCCGCCAGAGATACGTTGTCTGCTGACGGTTCAGATGAATACAACCGTGGATCAGCGGCAGCACAAGCGTTATCAACTGGTGGCGCCCGTGAGTTTCTCCTGGGAAACAGCAGAACGTGGTGTGCATCAAGGTCACGGCTTTACTCGTGACTTCAGTATCTCGGGAGCATTTGTCGTCACCTCAAACCAATTGCCGATCGGCAGCGTCTTGCAAATGAATTTTGCCCTCCCCCCCTTGCAAGCTGCCGGTCGTGGATCTCGATTAAAGACAAGCGGTCGCGTCGTGCGTAGCGAGTCAGACGGCTTTGCGGTAATTGCAGACATCGGCCCTGGTTCGCGGCTTCACCGAGAGCAACGCGCGCGTCCGGCTGGTGTGTCAATCGGGACCGAGTAAAGCTGCTCCGCTAGGGTCCGAATAAATTCGAAGTGCTGCCCAAGTGTTTTGCAAGTGATTGTTGCAATGGGTAGTTAGGCCAGAAAAGAGATCGAACTGAGGGGGCGGAGCTGCATCTACCACCATGAGCGCCACGATAAAAGGTGATTCCGAACTTGTTTTTCTCGCAAACGGAGACGGCGGAGTTCAGCCGCTGTGGTACGCGGCCTACACGTCGGCCCGGCACGAGAAGCGCGTCGAGGAACATCTGCGGCAGAGAGAAGTGGAGTGCTTCCTCCCGCT
>JBARBI010000192.1:0-10347 GCA_049792875.1 Candidatus Sulfotelmatobacter sp. | reverse complement strand
GCACCGAGGACCGCCCAACGGTGTTTTATGGCTTTGCCGACGAGTCTGTTGTAAAAGCCGTAAAACCCCCGATGCCGCATCTCCTCGATCGTCGGTTCTCGCTTTGTCGGAGGACGCAAGATGTAGTAGCCCAGGAACGGAACAAAGGTCATCGCGACAAAGTACGCGCACAGCAGAGAAACCGTCATCACCACCGGGAGGCTCTTCAAGAACTCGCCGGTATTGCCGGTGAGCATCAAAAATGGCAGGTAGGCGATAACATTGGTGATTGTCGCGTAAAAGATCGCTGTGGCTAGCTTCGTCGGGCCAAGCCAGCAGGCAATGCTGCGCCGAAACCCTTCCGCCAAGTGACGTTTGATGCCGTCTCCTGAGACCACCGGCACGTCCACGAGAAGGCCCAGCGCGATGATCAGTGATGCGATGGAGACTTGTTGGAGATCGATTCCCAACATATACGCGATGCCAAACGTCATCGCGAGTGTGATCGGTATGGCCAGCGCCATGATCAGCGCCAGCCGCCACTCCCAAAACCCAATCAGCGACACCAAGACCACGAGAATAATGGCTTCCAAAAGCGCCCGCATGAAGAGGTTGATGTTCTCCTTGACTTGGAGCGGTTGATCGGAAGTGTGCGCCAGAATCAGGTCGGCGGGAAGGATTTGGCGAAGCTCCGAAAGCTTCAAGTTCACGGACTGTCCGAAGCGCGCGATTTGCTTTCGATCGCGCATGTACACTGCTAAGGTTATCGCGCGGCTGCGCTGCCAGTGGCCATTTATGTCCCGCCAAGTGTAGTAATTGAGATACTGGGCGGGAGCCTGATAGCCCCGGCTGATTTGGACGAGATCCCGTAAATACACCGGGGCGCCCTCTGACGTAGCGGATATAGCCACCTCGCCGATGCTTCTAGCCGTATCGAATTGTCCGGAAGGAATGAGAGTAATCCTGCGCTCGCCCGTCTCAACACTTCCACCGGGCGCGATGATGTTCCGAGCCGAAAGCACTTTGGAGAGATCAGCCGGGCGTAGCCCGTAGGCGGCGAGGCGATCCTGGGAGTAATCAAGATAGATGGTCTGGGACAAAACGCCACGCCGTTCGACTTTGGAAACTTCCGGAGCCCCCTGCAGCGTTCGGCCAATCAAGTCAGAAAAATTCTCGAGTTCGGCGTAGCTGTATTTGTCGCCTGCAACGTTAGCCAGCTTCGTTCGTGTCTCCCCCGGATCGCGGATGATTGCAGGTTGCCACGCGTCGGGATGCAACTCGGATCTCTTTAGCCGCTCGGAGACGAACCGCTGGATGAACGCTTGAATGGAGCTGTCATCTGCGTCCGAAACACCATCGAAAGCGATGAATCCGCTACCCTGGATGATTTCTGAATCGCGAATGATTCCAGCACTCTGGGCTTCCTGTTGAAACAGGTATGCGGTGTCAAGAACTGAGCGCGGCGAAATGGATTGCGGAAAGGAAGTTACCACTGCTACTGCCACGAGCTGCCCTTTTCCATTTTGCTGTTTTGCATCGCGAGCTTTGCGAATCGCGGCTTCGACGGAATTGGCACGAGCCGCAATTTCGATGTTGTCCGACTTCGGGCTCGCGACGGTCAGCATAAGGGCGGCGGTGTCTCCGAAATCGCTCTGGAAAATGATGGGGCCGGCGCCCTGAGGCAACTGAGGATTTAGGGCATTCAGCTTAAGGTTGATATCGCTGAATTGCCGCTTGGTATCGGTGATGCCCTCATCCAGTTGAATGGTGACAAACGAGTAGCCGGGCAGAGATGTGGACTTAATACCGTAGTCTGCATCTGTTCCCGGATGGATGGTCTTATTCTCGGCGGCAACGTCCTCAATTCGACGGGTAATGTACTGTTCAACTTGTTGCGCCGTGGCTCCGGGCCATGGACAAGCCGCGACGGCGAGACGTACGGGAATGTCCGGGTCCTTGCGCTGCGGCATGGAGGTGTACCCGAACCAGCCCCAAATGAGCACTCCGGCCAGAAGTATCCAGGAGATGTGCGGGTGCTCGACGAAAAACCTGGGGACATTGCGGTGATTACTGATCTGTTGTTCGTGTTCGAGTGCCATTTGTTTTATACCTTTATGGGATAACCTGGATGAAATCGCCGTCTTTCAGACCAGCGGCTCCAACGACGACAACTTTCTCGGCTGGACTTACACCTTCAACTGCCACATCACTTTCGTGGGTTTCACCAAGTGTGACCTGGCGCAAATGCGCCATCCATTTCCCGCCCTGTTCGCTGGCGACGAAAACCGCGTAGTGTCCGGCTGAACCGGGGTCGGCAACGACGGCGCTAAGGGGCACCGCGGGAACCGAGGCTTTGTGAACGCCTGTCAAACTGAGTGAAGCAATCATTCCGGGCTTCAATGACGCTTTCGGGTTGGCGACGGTCACCTCGATGGCAAAAACGCGATTCTTCTCATCGGCGCTCGCGGCAATACTCGTGACTCGTCCGTTGTACTCTTTCGGATCGTCCTGGAGATGAATGCTGAATTGTTGCCCCAAGCGCAGACGCCTTACGGCATAGTCCGGAACGCCAAAGCTGATTTTGACCGCACTCGTGTCGGCGATAGTAAAGGCCGGAGTCCCGGGTGCTGCGAGGTTCCCTAGTTCAATGTTCCGGGCGAGGATGTACCCTGAGAAGGGCGCCGTCAGATCCGCGTCCTGGAGAGCCAACTGCGCTTGGCGCACATTTGCCTTGGCCTGATCCACAGCCGCAAGGGTCGAATCGAATTTCGCCTGCGCTCGATCGAAATCGGGCTTGGTCAAGCTCTCTGAGGCGTAAAGCGTCTTCGCGCGCTCGTAATCCTTCGTCGCCTCGACATGCTGCGCTTGGGCTAGACTCAGAGTTGCGGTCGCTTGGTCAAGTTGATTCTTCAAGTCCTGATGGCGAATCTGCGCGAGAACGGCGCCCCTAGCAACATAGTCTCCCGAACCTATGTTGCGACGCCGCCCGTCAGCACCCGCGACCTGTTTAATTTCGGTCACATATCCTGCGGACTTGAATGACAGAACCGCTTCCGCGAACGGCAGAACGGAAGCCGAGTAGCGCAAATCGTCTGAAGGCGAATACAAAGCCACATCCACTACATGAACGGGTGTGGGAGATTTAGCCGCGACTTTCGAGGGTTCCTGACAGCCACTTGTAGCCACAATCGTGGCGAAAAGCACAGCCCCTATTGCTGACCCCACTCGTTTCCTGTTGCG
Organism: Candidatus Sulfotelmatobacter sp.; assembly: GCA_049792875.1. Taxonomy (GTDB): domain Bacteria; phylum Acidobacteriota; class Terriglobia; order Terriglobales; family Acidobacteriaceae; genus Sulfotelmatobacter. Next base: position 7,128 of record JBARBI010000192.1, on the reverse strand, counting down.
CCTCATAAAGTCCACTCCTCTCCGATCGCTTTCTCGAACTCCACGCTGACTGGCTGCCGCGCCTAAAATAATTCTTGCTCTCATCGGTTACTCTTCTCCCATCGCTTTGCGCAGTTCGGCAAAAGCGTTCCAAAAGGAGGAAAGCGCTTGCTGAAACTGAAAATTGGCTTCGGAACTCTGAGCCTGTGCCTGGAGAAGGTCTCTTAAGAGTGCGGCCTGCTGTTTATATTTGTTGCCCGTGACGCGAAGCCGTTCCGCAGCCGCTTCGTGGGCCGTACGAGAAGCCTTAAGCAGCAAGGAAGCTTCCTGCCATTTACGGTACTTCGCACCAATCTCTACGGCGACCTTCGACTCCGTCTCTTGGATTCCGTTGCGCGCCTGTTCGATAGTTTTCGTTGCCTCGACAACCCTGTTGTGGCGGCGTCCCCAGTCGAACGGCTCCCAAGTCAGGAGAAAGCCGGCCGTTGCGACATTCCGTGGAAGGACTTGCACGTTGTTGAGTCCCTGATAGCGCAGAGAGAGACTCAGGTCCGGAATGTATTCAGCTTTCGCGAGGCGCCGGTCATATTCGGCTTGCTTTTCCTTGAGTTGCGCTTGCCGGCACTCGGGGCGATTCACCAGAGCTGCGTGCCGAGCGGAATCGAGAGTCAGATCGCTGGTGTCTTGCTCAGAAATAAACTCAACACGAAAAAGCGTGGAAACATCGCGGCCAAGCAGTTGATTCAACGCCTCACGCTGTGTCGCCAGCCCATCCTCTGCGACGGACAACTCATAGCGCGATTTGGCTAGGCGGGCGTCGACGTCTAATGCATCGGCGCGCAGCACCGTCTTTTCTGATACGTATTGGACTGTGACCCGCTGTGCTTCTTCGAATGTTTTTACCGCCTCACGAGCAGCATCCACACTCGCTTGAACCGCAAAAAGATTGAAATACGCATTGCGCACTTCGGCAGCGATCTTCTGCCGCTCGGCGCGGACATCTTCACGAGCGATGTCACGTCCGAGTTCCGTCAGGTGAATGCCGAGTCCGATCTTGTATTGTTGTGTAAGTGGTTGATCGGCGTTGGCAGTAATGTAGGTGGTAAACACTGCTGGCGTGTGAATTTTCGCATTGGTAGATGGGATCGGACCAATTCCCGGATATGTGCCGAACGAACCGGCAGGAAACGTGAAGTCAAACGGGTGCAACAGCTCGCCGCCCAGCATCGTGAATTGAAATTGTGGTTTCCGCCGGCTACGCGCCGTACTCACTTGGAAGTCGTATTTCTGAGCTTCCAGGACCGAGTTCTTCACAAGTCGATTGTGCTGGAGTGCTAGAGTCACCGCTTCATCGAGAGTGAGGATGGGCTCCTGAGTATCAGCATTCGATATTTGCTCTTGGGCTGATGAGGCCATCGGCAATGCAAGAGCGCTCGCGAGAAAGATGACTGATAAATATTTAAATCTCATATTGTTGATCCGTTTGTTGAGGCTTCCCTTCCTGCGAGCCCCCGAAGAGTCGTTGTGACCACTTTTTGTGCAATGCGCTCGATGGAAAGATGCTCGACGTTGGCGAGGCCATCGATCGCAAGCATGGTTAGGCCGTGAACCGCGGCCCACGTGTAGAGAGCCGCGACCTGCAATTCCGACTTTCGGGTGAGTGCGGGGTCGAAGATTCCGATGCGAGCGCCCCGGCGGAGAATGTTCTCCAGAACGGCACGCGAAGCCACCCACGCGGTCAGGACTTCTTCTGGACGCCAGGCAGGGCCACCCGGCGCCACACTGAACATCAGGCGATAAAGCACGGGATTCTTAACGCCAAAGCTGACATACGCGGAGCTCATTTTCGACAGGGCTGCTCGAGGATCAGCGATCTTCGCAACGGCAGCCGTTAATTCACTGCGCAGCAGATCGTGACCAGCCGCGGCCGCGGCGTCCAGCAGGTCTCGTTTGTGAGGAAAATGGTTGTACGGCGCGTTGTGACTCACCCCGGCCCTGCGCGCGACTTCTCGCAGTGAGAAATTCCAGTCTCTGTCTTCCGCTGCAAGCTCAAGCGCGGCTTGAACGAGCGCTCTACGCAAGTCCCCGTGGTGGTAAGTATCCGGGCTGTGTGTCCGCAGTGTTGAGTTGTTCATTGCCCTGATCATCAAAAGATCGCTTCACCAGAAATGTGGACAGTGCCGATACCTAATGTTGCCGACATCCACATGCTTGTTTCTTCGGATTGTAAGTAATGCAGATCACATGCCAATTCGCGCGCATTGCAAGTGGTTGATCTACATGGGCCAGGACAGGTCTAGGCTGTACTGCACTGCCGGTATGCGGGCAGCGTCGCGCGGCAGGTACACATTGCCACCAAATATCGCGATATCGGAGGTCTGCTGTGATTTCGGCAGGTCTATGTGATGGGAGTCGGTAAAGCTAATCTGCTGCGGGCGGAAATTCTCGTGGTCATGGCTGAGTGCCGCCGTCAACAGTGTGAGCACAAGCGATTACAGGCAGGACAGGCGAGGGATTAGAGGCCTTGCTTTTTGCCAGCCTTAACCTCCTGCATTACACCTCAGGCGATTCTGCGAGATGCGGTTAACGCTACCGGCGATGGCTAAAACACTGCTTCCGGACACTCGAGGCGCTCTCGTAGAGTCGCTTAAAGTTTTTGAGTAACTTTCGTCGCCCGCGGAATTCACAAGCTTTAACTGCGCCGACTGAGAGGCCCCGAGAATTGGCTCCATCTGCTGGAGCCATTACGGTTTTTCGATATGCATAAATCGCTCTTTTCCGCTGATCCCAAGTGCGTACAGCTCAGGTCTTCCACCGCCTTCGCTTCCCCCGATGTCCAGATCGTTCTCTTTTGAAATCGCCCAGCGCATCCAGGAGACGCTGCGCCTCCAGCCGCAGCGCGTGGCAGGCGCTTCCGATGTCATCGAGGTCGCCGCGGCGAGCCCTCGTCTCAGCAACAAGCGCCGCTTCCGTGACCTGGGTTGCGGCCAGGTTTCCGGCCGCACGTCCCAACAGTTGGGCAGTATCGGCAAGGGTAAACGAATTCTTTGCAGCGACGGAATCCTCAAGACTTTTCAAGAGCATTGGACATGCTGTGGAAAATATGTCCGCGAGTTCGCTCAGGAATTCTTCATCGCCGCCGACGCTGTCTAATGCTCGAGACTGGTCCCAACAATCCCAAGGTATGTTCACGAACACCTCATCAAATTGATTTTCAAAGGGCTTGTCGACAAAATTCGCATCGGAGTCATTTCCTATTTCATATTTAGCGTCATCAACATAAACAGGGTTTGCCTACTCGTTCTTACTCCCCAACCAACGGTGCCTTCCCCGGTGGACCCCTAGAGTCTTGAGCCAGTCTTCCATTTCCAGAAGAGCGCGCACTTCGCACGCGTGTAGCGAACGGCCAAATCCATTTCGGTGAAGAGTGTGTATTCCCAGTTGAATGCTTCCGCGATCTTGTGTCCCGTTGCCGCAGTGCAGCGACGCGTCAAATCCATCGAGTTCGTAGAAACATTCAAAGTCCTATATCGGAATGACACACCTAGCGATCTCCGACAAGCCCCGATAGATCTCCTTACTTCGTGCACACCCAGGGGAAATATTTGTGCCCCGCGGAGGTCGCCCGTAGAGATCGAGGCAAAATCCCACTTGGCGAATCGTGTGGTCATGCAGAACCGTCGACTCAGGATAGACTTCGTAAAAGATCGAGAAGCGATGGACAGTTTCTCTGATGTGCTCCAATCGGGGGAGTGCTCGTCATTTCAGTCGCCTCCGAGTAGTCGCTTCGTCAATTTCCGTGCACTGCCAGGGAAAGGCGCAGTCACTAAAGCATTTCCAAGGAACGCCTGGCAAGCTCTGACGCAGACTTAACCGAGAAGTGGACTTTCAGTCTTATTTCCTTTTGACTTCTTCGCTGGTAGTGTACTTTTCTAGGAGCTCGCGTTCCGCCTGCAGCCAGTCATCCAGATCGCAGCCGTGAATTCCACCACGCTCACAGTGAATCTCGAAGGCCCGCTGACGGATTTCCTCGGGAGTCGGTGCGTGCCTAGCTGCTTCCTCCCTTGGGGTGTCCGGTTGAGACAAAATGCTTGGTGTGCTCCCTGCCTTCGCAACCACGTTTGGTGATTTCATGAACTTTACCCTCCTTGTGAATTTGTGCCTGCCTTTCACTCGATTCAAAAACCATGCTTCGAACGGAAATCACCGGCAGAGCCGGTGATGCACAGAAATGCCAAAACCACCAAGACAGCCGCAACAAGATAGGTCCCCATCTGAACCCCCCATTGCTTGCACTAATTACACGCACTGCAAATAAGTTGTTGGCGCGGGATCCTATCCGTCTCACGCCCGGTTCGAGACACCTGGTGTCTGCAAGTACATGTCGGCTTGCCATAACGCTTCAATCTCTCGCGTAAGCTCTTTCGCCCATGGAACAGCCGTGCTTTAACTGCGGCGACCGAGAGACCCATGCGTTGTGCCGTTTCTTGGGTGGATAGCTCAAGAAGCTCCCGCAACTCGAACGCGGCCCGCATTCTTGGCGTCAACTGTTCCATTGCCGCGGACAAAATGTGCGCCCTCTCTCGCTGCAAGCAGCTGGTTTCCGGGTTTGGACCTCTATCGCTTATCTCCAGGCGGAGTGCTGTTCCATAGTCGCTGGTCGAATCGTCGAGAGAAACCTCACGCAGTGCACGACCCCTGCGCAACAACATAAGCGCCTCATTGATGGCGATACGCGTTAACCAGGTCGCGAACGAGGATTTCCCTTCAAACGTTTCTAAGTAGATGAAGGCGCTTTTGAAAGTTTGCTGGACAATGTCTTCAGCGTCCTCCCGAACCCGTGTGTAGCGCATCGCTAGCGCGAAGATCCTTCGCTGGTGGCGCTTGACGAGGGCTTCAAATGCCTGTTCATCTCCAGCTTTGGCGGCAGCGACAAGCGCCTTTGCCGCTGCTCGGCTACTGGACACAGCAGTGGTCGCCTCTGGTTTGTTTTTCCCGTCCACAGGACTGGATGGCATCTTGTTTCTCCTTATCTCTTCTCTGCCGAAATGTTGTTTGTGGTGCTTGGCGCGCCGGCCCTTTCCGCATGTGAACCTCGCTGCCTCCACGCTCAAAAGAGACTTCGTCCATCGACAGCTTTATTAGGTGAATTCCTCGACCGTGCTCCGCTCGAAGCCTTTTTGGGTCCAGAGGGTTGGGAACGGCAGTCGGATCAAATCCGTTCCCTTGGTCCTTGACTGTCAGCCAGACTCCCTTTCCCCGCTCACACCGGCAGCGAACCTTAACCACCTTGTTGGGGTCCATTGCATTGCCGTGGACCACAGCGTTGTTCAGTGCCTCGCGAAGGGCTAGTTCGACGACGAACTCGTTGCCGACGACGCATCGCCATGGTTCGATGAGTCGCATCAACTGCTCGACCATTGGTGAGATCAACCCGATTTCACTCGGCATCCACCCCTCGAGTTCGAGCAACAAAGAGCTTCGCTGTACGCCGGCAAACGCTGGCTGCCAAGTCCTTCCTTCATTCGAAGAACGCGATGTACTCATGGAGGACCATCCGCATCAACCGCGTGCCAGCCATAAGCCATAGCGCACGGAGTCAGCGAAGCTGAATGCCTTGCCGTACCGCAGCACGCGATACCACCGGACCCACTTACGAGCGAACATGAGAATGACGGACATAACGCCTCCAGAGAACCCAAACGTCCCAATAATAGGCGTTGCGATTTCACATCCTGATGGGCAATGCGGGTGCCAAAACCGCGTCACACAAGTTATTGAAAGCAGTGGAGACGAAGTTGTGGGTGTTATCCAAGTGACAGACGTTGCCCGCATGCGGGCACTCCCGGGCTTCCTCAGTGAGGACGAAGCTGATAATAGACGGAGGGGCGGGAAACAACGGGACGGATGCCGCAAAAAACCCAGAACGAAACCGTGGAAAGTCACATCGTGCTTGGCCGGGGGTTTTCAGACTTTCTCGTTTTCCGTCTGACGTGCGAGAGCAAGGCGCAAATGCAGGCGCTCGCATACGTCGAGTGTATAGGATGTTGAAGCAGCGAACTCCGCCCCGAACCGGCCAAAAAACGAAAGTACCTCTTCTCCCACGGTATCGATGAAGGTGACATCAGTTAGATCTACGATCAGTCTCATTCCCTCGCGGCAGCGCGTTATGAGCGTGCGAGTGTTCTCTGCGTCTTCACCGGTGAATCGGCCTTCAAGCTTGAGGCTCAAACTGTTCGCGGAATCGTGAATCTCGACGCGTAGCATCCCGCCTCCTTGGAGCGTCTAGGCAGCCGCGAGCGTCGGCTGGAGAGCTTCCTGACATAAGCCTTGCAGGTCTTATGCCAGGTACTGGTCGGCGTAAGTTATTGGAATTGCAATAGAATATTGAAGAGTGCCGGGGGTCACCTGTGCCGGACCAATGGGCAGTGCCGCCATGCGGGCGCTGGGCTCAATGGACGGTTTGAGGCCAGAGTTCAGAAGCAATTGCAGACGCGTTTGTGCTGCTTTCGCCCGCCGCCTCCAGGAGTCGATTTCCAGGATGAGAGAACGGGAGCGTTTTCCTGAGAACAGCTGATATTTGTTGCTCGCGTGCTGCTAGACATTCACTTAACCTCGAACTTCTGCAGTCGCAAGATGCATCAAATATGCCGCCGCATGAGGCATCTGTGCATAGGAAGAGCACTGATCAGCGTCCCTTATAAAGGCCAACTCCTCTTCGCCTGGATGCCGATCGATCAGAAGGACATCCCCTGAGTGCACTTGCGCGGTGGCCAGCAGCCTCGCAATCGGACAGACTACGTAGCGCTCGATGGCGCGCTTCAGGTGGCGTGCTCCATATCTCCGGTCAGTGCCCTCTTGCAGCAGGAACTGCCTTCCTTCATTCGTTATCCGAAACTGGAAGGGACTCGTCGCACAATCCAATAAGCGCTTCTGCACTTGCCCCAATTCGATCTCCAGCACTTCATCAAGTTCTTCGCGCTTCAACGGGTGGAACACCACCACCTTGTCCCAGCGGTTCATAAACTCGGGCGAAAACTTCCGCCGTGCCGCTTCCACCGCCGTCCTCTCCACCTTCTCGTTTAATCCCTTGGCTGGCATGTCCTTCGGCTGGATGAAACCCATCCCACCTTGCATCAATTCCGTGAT
>JBARBI010000191.1:0-5280 GCA_049792875.1 Candidatus Sulfotelmatobacter sp. | reverse complement strand
CGCGGATTATGCGGAGTGCGCGATTATGCAAAGCCAGAACGCTGAAATGGCACTGTGGCCCGCATTTCAGTGATTAGGAACTCCGCATTATCCCGGCTCGAAGAGTGAAGCAATCAGCGCGTCGGGCGCCTTGAATCGGCCACGACGCAAGCCAAGTGGCACAACCGCCTCGACCGCCTCCAACTTCTCCGATGGATCCACCCGCAGATAGATTTCGGTCGTGCGGATGTCAGCGTGGCCGAGCCAAAGTGCCACCTTGCGGATGTCGCGGGTGGCTTTGAGCATCATAAGGGCGCAGCTGTGTCGAAGCTGATGGGGCGATACAGAGCGGCTATTTAAGGATGGGCAACTCTTCCTTGCAGAACAGACGTGTTTGTCGAGAATGTATTCGAAACCTGCCCGGGTCATTGCAGTTCCCTCGGCGTTCATGAACAACTCGGGCACACGCGGCGCTCCTCTAACCGCCATCCAGGCCCGGAGATCTGCCGTAGTCTCCTTCCAGAGAGGAAGGCATCTTTCTCTCCGGCCCTTGCCGACAACACGGATGCTCGGTGTGCGTTCAAGGCGCACACTCTCCAGTAGGAGCCCGACCAACTCCGAGACACGCAGTCCTCCAGCAAAGCAGAGATGGAGCATGGCGCGATCGCGGATTCCGAGACGAGTCGTGGTATTTGGCGCGTTGAGGATCGCGTGAACTTCGTCCATCGTGAGATGCCGCACCAACCCTTGGTCATGGCGTTTACTCGGGATGGCATGGATCTGCTGCGCTTGTGCCAGCGCGGAGGGCACGCGAAATTCGACGTACCGGATGAAGGCTTTGACGGCAGCGAGTCGCCCGTTACGGGTAGCCGCGCAGTTACCACGTTGTTCCTCGATGTGACAGAGAAAGTCGAGAATCAGCGCGGCATCGATCTGCTCGATGCAGATCTGTGAGGGCTTAATTCCAAGCCGCTTACTGGCAAAAATGAACAACAGCCGAAAGGCGTGAGCGTAGGTTTCGCACGTGTGAGGACTGCAGCCCTGTTCGATCGGCATGTGTTCGCGCAGGAAACTGGTGATCAGCGGAGCAATAGGCGTCATACTACCTCCCCCGTGACCAACGCTTCGGCTGCGGCGGCGATGGCGGTCATCAACTCCGGTGTTGCCTCCAGGTACCAGTAGGTATGAGCGATATCCGCGTGGCCCATGTACGTGGATAAAGCAACGAAGTGCCGCGCGACCGCTTCCCGCCTCGTCGAGCACCGCTCCAGTGCCCGTGTGGCAAAGGTGTGCCTCTTATGCCGCTAGCGGCATAAGAGGCATCGTGCCGACTCCCCGATTATGCCGACTGTCTCCAAAGGTGATTCGCGTGCGTGCCGTCTGGCGCGGAGTTCCGCGTCAGGCTGACAGTTTGAAGTCGGCATAATCCGAGTGTCTTCTCACCGCTGGCTGAAGCTAGAAAGGGAGAAGATTAATGCCGAGAGATCCTTTTGAACACATCGAGACTGACCGAAGCCTGCAAGACACCCCACTGGTTTCGCACCTCGCCCCGTTCGCAACTTCGCTGGTTGAAAACGGCTATGTGAAGTCGAGCGTACAGTCGAAACTGAGTTTGCTGGCGAGTTTTGGCCAGTGGTTGAAGCGACGACGACTATCAATCACAGATTTCGACGAGCAGCTCGCTGAGAGATTCATCGCTTACAAGCGGCGGACGGGCCGAGTCGACAGGGGAAATCGAGAAACGCTTTTGCAGTTTCTCGATCATCTTCGCAAGCGCGACGCGGTTCCTGGTCCGACTCCGACTCGCGATGACTCTCCGTTGGCCGCCATTCTTACACGGTACGAAAAGCATTTGCGGTCCGAACGCGGGCTAGCCGCCGCCACCGTCATCAATTACTTGCCGTGCATTCGCAAGTTTCTGATCGAACGTTTTCGAGAGAAACCGTTAGTCGTGCGCGAAGTCCGATCCTCAGATGTTTCGGACTTCCTTTTGCGGCACGCACCGACCATGAGCCCTCGAAGAGCACAACTGGTAACTGCCGCTTTCCGCTCTTTCTTCCGCTTCCTTTTTCAAAACGGGGAACTGCAGGTCAACCTGGCCCTTTCGGTGCCCTCCGTCGCCGATCGGCGCCTGGCCACCATACCCAAGTACCTGAGCCCTGATCAGGTTGAACGTGTGCTTGCTACCTGCAACCGTCAAACCGCCACCGGCCGCCGCGACTACGCCATCCTTCTCTTGCTGGCCCGCCTCGGCCTGCGTGCCGGAGAGGTGGTGTCCCTCCAACTCGATGACGTTGACTGGCGAGCCGGGGAGTTGCTCGTTCGAGGTAAGGGGCTATTGCATGATCGGATGCCTTTGCCGATCGATGTCGGGGAGGCCCTCACATCCTACCTTCGTATGGACCGTCCCCCATGCAAAACGCGGCGCGTGTTCGTTTGCATGAAGGCCCCGCGTTCTGGTTTTGCCGGGCCTTCGCCACTGAGCACGATCGTTCGTCGCGCGCTCGATCGAGCGGGTTTATATCCGGCGTTAAGGGGCGCCCACGTGCTGAGACACAGTCTCGCCACGACGATGCTTCGCTCTGGCGCAAGCATGAATGAAATAGGAGAAATTCTTCGACATCGAAACCCCAGCACAACGGAAATCTACGCCAAGCTCGACTTCGAGGGTCTGCGCACACTGGCGCACCCTTGGCCCAGCGTTGGAGGCGGACGATGAACACGCTCGATCTGGCATTGAACGAATACATCGCGATTCGCCGCGCTCTTGGGTTCGAACTCCGGGAGGTGGCTGGCTGTTTGCGAAACTTCATCGCCTTCCTCAAGGTCGAAGGCGCCTCCTACATCACGAAGGAGTTAGCGCTCCGCTGGGCGACCCAACCCGCGGACGCTCAGCCTTCCACGTGGGCCTGGCGTTTGGGTATGGTCCGGCGCTTCGCCGCGTGGCACAGTGCAAAAGAACCGCGAACGGAGGTCCCGGCTCCCGGGCTTCTTCCTCATCGGTATCAACGAAAGACGCCTCACATCTATAGTGACGAAGAGATAGCGAGCCTGCTCCGCCTTGCCACGCAGCTTTCATCGGCGAAAGGACTTCGTGCCTCCACCTACACCACCCTCTTCGGCCTTCTCGCCGTATCCGGAATGCGGGTGAATGAGGCTCTGCATCTGGACAAGGCAGACGTGGACCTCGATCAAGGGGTTCTCACCATACGCCGCACAAAGTTCGGCAAGTCGCGCCACGTGCCGATTCATTTATCGACGGTGGGCAGGCTGAAAGAGTACGCCGAAAAGAGAGATCGCGTCCTCCGCAAGCCACCGAGCCAAGCCTTCTTCCTCTCCGAGCGTGGCACGCGGATCACAGAATGGATAGCACGCTACACCTTCGCCAAGCTATCGCAACAGCTCGGTTTCCGTCGCAAGGCAAAGGGCCACGGACGTGGTCCCCGGCTCCATGACATGCGTCACCGATTTGCCGCTCTCACATTGGTCCGGTGGTATCGACAGGGACTCGATGTGGAGCGAGAACTCCCGAAGCTGTCCACCTACCTTGGACACGTCCATATCAATGAAACGTATTGGTACCTGGAGGCGGTGCCGGAGCTCCTTCAGTTGGCCACGGATCGTCTCGTAGACAACGGGAAGGAGGCTCGACGATAGTGGCTACAGGCCTTCCCTCTCTGCTTCAAGCATTCTTTACAGATCGACTGCTTCGCCAACGGCGAGCAAGTCCCAATACAATCGCGGGGTATCGCGATTCCTTCCGACTGCTTTTCCATTTTGCAAAAGACCGGCTCAGTAAAGCGCCCTCGAATCTCACGATCGAGGACTTGAACGTGTCCTTCATTGGTGAGTTTCTCGACCATCTCGAGAACCGTCGAAAGAACAGCGCTCGCACCCGCAACATCCGCCTGGCGGCGATTCATTCTTTCTTTCAGTACGTGGCTTTCGAGGAACCGGCCCACGCGTTGCATTGTCAGCGAATCCTCGCGATGCCCACCAAACGCCACGAGCGGCGGCCCATCGAGTTTCTGAATCGGGAAGAGATCGACGCCCTTCTGGGGGCAACCGACCTTTCCACTTGGATAGGCCGCCGCGACCGAACCTTGCTGCTGCTCACCGTACAGACTGGCCTTCGGGTCTCCGAGTTGACAAGCCTGACTTGCCAGGACGTTGTTTTGGGAACGGGTGCCCACGTCCACTGCCAGGGAAAGGGCAGAAAACATCGATGCACACCTCTCCGTCCCGAAACGGCAAAAATACTGAAAGCCTGGATACGGGAGCGCCATGGCCGGCCGGACGATCCGCTCTTTCCTAGCATTCGATGCGGAAAGCTCAGCCGTGATGCAGTTGAGCGCTTGGTGGAGAAATACATCTCCATCGCCGCAAAACAATGCCCATCCCTTAGGCGGAAGAATATAAGTCCGCACGCGCTGCGACATGCCGCCGCCATGGACCTTCTCCAGAATGGCGTCGACCGTTCTGTTATTGCTCTCTGGCTTGGCCACGAGTCCGTCGAGACAACTCAGATTTATCTGCATGCCGACATGAAGTTGAAGGAGAAAGCGCTCTCGCGCACCCCGCCTCTTGGTGTCAAACCAGGACGGTACCGACCCGACGATCAACTGCTGGCATTTCTCGAAAGCCTCTGATCATGCCGAATCCCAACCCGCCGCGAGCGCCTCCACCCAGGGGCTCGGTGCGAGAAGTCGGCATAATCGGGGAGTCGGCACGATGCCTCAGATCATGAATGCGCGGCGGGCGTGTCCGAGAGGGAGCAATGCCTGCAAGCCGACGAATCCGGCGGAAGGTGTATTCCACCATGCTGGAGGAGATCCGCCGACTTCCCGCGGACAAGAATAGGTGATCGTCGGTTACGACCAACCGGCGGCGCTGTTCGAGATATTGGTCAAGGGCTTTCACGACCGTGGAGTGCAGAGGGATCAGTCGGCTTTTTCCGAATTTGGTACGACGGATCTGCAGGACGCCATCGGGCAGCACGTCAGGTAGTCGGAGGTCGAGCGCTTCCGAAATGCGGAGCCCTGTCGCGGCAATCAGGCCGAGCAAGGTCTCATAAACTTGCCGCCGAAAAGGGTACGACCTGCGAAGCCGATTAGCCCCTTCCAGGAGTTGCACAATCTCGGCCGGGGTGTAGATGTATGGCAGGCGACGGCGCGTAGGCGCATAGAACGGGTTGGTTGACACCTCGTGGATCGGATCTTCGGCGTGCAGGAACCGCGCCAGGCGCGCGACATCTCGCAGCCGAATATGGCGAGCGTGCGGAGAAGGAGCCTCTGTCGCCCA
>JBARBI010000190.1:0-2870 GCA_049792875.1 Candidatus Sulfotelmatobacter sp. | reverse complement strand
TCTCGGCAAGTCCCCCCACCTTCCATCGGGTCGAGCACTCGGTGGGGACGGTAGTAGGAAATCAAATCTCGTGGAAGTGATCGTCTAAAAATGACCCCTTTAGGGGTAGTTTGATCGTCTAAAAATGACTCCCCGTAAGCGCCTCCTGTACAGTGAACGTTTCTGCAAGGAACGCTCACCATGCATGGAGGCAAAGGAATGCTTACGGTGGACGACTATGGTGACATCCGCAGAGCCCGTCGCAATGGGCTCTCCATCAAACAGATCGCTCGTGAGTTTGAACGCTCGCGCAACACCGTCCGCAAGGTGCTGGCGAACCCCGAGCCTAATCCGATTCCTCAGACGAGGATCCGAACCGCTCCTGTCCTGGGACCGTTTTTCACGATCATCGACCAGATCCTTCGAGATGACGAGTCTGCGCCACCAAAACAGCGGCACACCGCCGCTCAAGTGCTCCGTCGTCTGCACGACGAGCACGGGTACCACGGCGGCTACGCCCAGGTGCAACGCTACCTGTTCAAGCATCGCCGGCGGGAACAAGAAACCTTCATTCCGCTGGGACATCTTCCAGGCCAGCGGCTTGAAGCCGATTTCGGCCATATTCACGTCGATTTTCCTGACGGACGTAAGCTCGTTCCGTTCCTGGTGACCACTTGGGCCTATTCCAATTACCCGTTTGTTCTGGCTCTGCCCTTCGAACGGACTGAGGCAATCCTCGAAGGCATGGTCAGAGCTTTCGAGTTTTTTGGCTGTATCCCCAAGGAGGTTTGGTGGGATAACCCCAAGACTGTCGCCACCACGATTCTTCTCGGGCGCGAACGAAAGCTTCATCCTCGATATGCGGCGCTGGCCAGCCACTACGTTTTCAATCCTCTCTTCTGCATGCCGGCTCGGGGCAACGAAAAGCCCGATGCTGAGAACACCGTGCGGGCGGTGCAACGCCGGTTCTCTACTCCGGTCCCGTGCGTAAACGACCTCGACGAATTGAACCGGTATTTTCAAGAACGCTGTGAGGCTGAACGAGCACGGACTGTTCAATCGATGTTCGGTCCCTTCGTGATCGGCGCCCGCTTCGCCGATGAACAAGCCTCAGCGGCCCCGCTTCCACGACATCGGTTCGATCCATGTGTAATCCGCCCCGCCGCTCCCGTGGATAAATATCAGACTGTCGCTTTCGAGCGTAATCGTTACAGCGTTCCCAGGCCGTTCGCATTCCAGATGGTGACCATCAAGGGCTATGTGGACCGAGTCGTGATCGTCTCCGGAGGCCACGTCATCGCCGCCCACACTCGCTGTCTTCAGCCACACACGATGGTCCTCGACCCATTGCATTATCTTGCGACTCTGGACCGTAAACCGGGGGCCCTTGACCACGCCCCGGTTTATCGGGAATGGAAGCTCCCAGGATGCTTCGCTGCATTCCGTGCGGAGCTAGAGGAGTACCATGGCGCTCTAGCTGGCGCACGACGCTACGTGCGGGTGTTGCAGCTTTTGGTCGACCACCCTATGACCCGTGTCCGTCAGGCGATTGAGACTTGCCGGCGCGAGCAACTGATCAGCGCCGAGGCTGTGATTCAGCAAACGCTCACCCTGGCAGCCCGTGAAGCGCAGCCGCGTCGTTCGCCTCCATGGACGACCGAGCTGACTACGACGCCGCAAGTTCACGTGCCGCTCCCTGATTTGAGCTGTTTCAACCAACTCTTGGACAGCTCGGCTTGCCACGGAAAACCCGATGCCCCAGAAGTTGTCGTGGCTGCCGAAGCTTCTGGTGAGAGACGAGTCACCATGTTCTTTGCCTGACGGAGCGTTCCCGATGCGTCTCGGACTCGATCGGCGAGTTCGAACCGTACTTCGACATTTCCTTGGGAAGGACCATGCTGATGGCCGATGCAGTGATCGACCTGCTCAGGGCGCATTTCCGGCAGTTGCGGCTGCCGACGATGGGCCGTGAGTTCGAGCGGCTGGCGCGGGATGCGACCGCGACTAACCAGAACTTTTTCCAGTTCCTGCTCGGTTTGACTGAAACCGAGCTGGCAACACGGGCCGCCAATGCAATCGCAACGCGGATCCGGAATGCGGAGTTCCCGATCTTGCGGGACTTCGACACGTACGACTTTACCGTCCTGCCGCAGCTTTCGAAGCCAAAGATCCTGGAGCTGGCACGCGGTGAATGGATCGAGCGGAAATACAATTGCTGTCTTATTGGGAGCCACGGAACGGGAAAAACGCACATCGCAATCTCGTTAGGCCAAGCCGCGTGTCGAGCAGGCCTGCGAGTGCTTTACTTCACGGCGGCCGATCTGGTCACCCGACTGGAGAAGGCCCAGAAGCAGTACACGCTGGACCGGTTCTTGGGCCAGCTCGAGCGGGCACAGTTGCTGATCTGCGACGAGCTGGGCTATGTCTCTATGAGCCGCGGCGGTGTCGAGCTTTTGTTTCGGGTTTTCGGCGATCGCTATGAGCGTGCCAGCGTGCTGGTGACGAGCAATCTGCCGTTTGGCGAATGGAACCAGATCTTCCAGGGCGAGCGCATGACCGCAGCGCTTTTGGACCGACTTACGCACCATTGCCACATTTTCGAGATGAATGGCGAGAGCTATCGCTTCCGGGAGTCGATGAAACAGAAGAAGGGCAAGAAATAGCAGTAAAAACCAAACAGCCGCGCCTTCCCAGAACGGCTAATTTCAAGGACCGAGGGGGGTCAGTTTTTAGACGAGCATGGGGGTCAAAATTAGACGATCACTGCCAAGCCAGGATTACCAGCAAGCGCAACAAGCGGTCAAAGACGCAAACGATCAACTGCAGCAGGCCCTCCCGGGCTATAGTCTCAGCGCTACACTTCGCTGCGCCCCCTCTCCGCCTCCATATCC